>CAZWLZ010000402.1:0-3106 GCA_964634505.1 uncultured bacterium
AACAGACTCAATAACGCAAAAGAGAGATTTAATCGAGTTAGTAGAGAAAATATTAATTTATAAATTTACCAATTATACGAAAGAGGAGTTAGACAAAATGTTTACGTTAACTGATTTCAAAAAAACTCGTTTTTATCAAGATACCTTTAATGAAGGTAAACTTCAGGGTAAACTTGAAGGTAAACTCGAAGGTAAACTTGATAGTATTCCTAATTTAATTAAATTAGGCTTAACACCAGAACAAGTGGCGATCGCCTTAGATTTAGATTTAGATTTAGTCAGAAAATTTAGTCAAGTTAGCTTAAATTAGAATTAAATAAAAATAAAATTTGTGCTTTTGCTACTTGGCAATAAACAATCATATCTTAATTGGAAATTGCCAACTTAATTTGCTGTGCGATACTTTTTACGACTGGAATTGAAACAGCATTACCGATTTGTTTGTACTGATTTCCTCTGGATATATCCTTAGGAAAATTAAAATCTTCAGGAAACCCCTGTAATCTTAAACATTCTCTGGGAGTAATTTTTCTGATGCCTTTTTCATCTCGAATAATAGGCACATTATGTCCTCCAGTGCCCATATTTGCCGTTAAAGTCGGACAAACCCCACTTTTATTTTCTCTTACATATTTTCTTCGCCACTGATAAACCTTATCACAATCAATAATATCATTTTTTAATCTTTCATATAAAGGCTTATTCTCGTAATAATAATAACTGTCGATGTTTTCTGTCTCTAATAAAGTATTAAATTTTTGAGTTAATTTAATTGCTTGAGGAAATTCAAACCTATTAAAATCTGCTTTATTTTTAAAAGCTAAAATATATAGTCTTTCTCTATTTTGAGGTATATTACCATAATCCATAGTATTTAAAATTTTCTCAGTAACATAATAACCTTCCTTTTCGATTAAATCTTTAATAATTTTATAAGTATTTCCTTGATCGTGAGTCAATAAATTTTTTACGTTTTCTAAAAAAATAACTCGTGGTTTTTTCTCCTTGACTATATTAACTACTGTAAAAATTAAATCACCCCTACCTTCATCTTGCAATCCTTTTCTAAAACCAGCGATCGAAAATGGTTGACAAGGAAAACCTCCACATAAAATATCATGATCTGGTATTTCATCAATATTTTGGGTGGTAATATCTTGATTAAATAAATAATAATTCTCTTCACTGAAAATCAGAGGACATTTACTTTTAAAATTATGCTCATAAGTCAACCGTGCATTTTTGTCTATTTCACTGGTAAAAACACATTGAAAATCTTGACTATTCAAAGCGTAATGAAAACCCCCAATACCAGCAAAAAGATCAATGAATTTAATTTTTACTTTAGTTAATCTAGTTTTTGTCTTCTTAACTGGCGATCGTGATTTTATTACAAAATTTGTATTATGTTTAGGTATATTTGTAACTTGCTCATTACAGCAAATATTCAAAGTTGCGTTGATTATTGCATTCATTATCTTGATTTTTTTTAATAGAAACTATCAACATTTTCTATTTTTTTATACAAATTTGCAATAAATTAACTATTAATCAACACAAAAATTATAGTAAGTTTTCTGCTTTTTGTTGGATCATATCCCAATTTTCTTTAAAATTTGAGATTTCATCTAATTTGACACTTTTACATTGATTCTCACTTAAATTGTCTGCCCAATCCATAGGTATGATGTAGCAAAGTCCTACCTGTTTATCGACTGCAACATAAATATCACAATCTTGTGAGGTAATTCTTTTCCCAATATTTCTCTCATGTTTGTAATCAATACCTTGTCCTCCTCGATCTCTATCTTTAAAGCTAATATTATTTCCCGTGCTAATTCCCTTAATTTGAACTCTTAAAAGTTTATTTTTATAGTCAATAATTGCATCGTATCTGCTACTTCTTACGTCAACAGAGCTACAATTAAAACCAGCAAGTATCGCTCTGGCAACAAAAATAAACTCAGCACTATCCCCAGCATTTGCCGTCATCGTACCTTCTTTTATGTGGTTATTAACATTAACTGGAAAACCATTTTTAGTCGCAATATATAAGCATTTTGCAAGTATTTTTTTAAGTTCCGATTTGATAAATTGAAATTTTTTCTTGGTTTCTTCTAAATTATTTTGTTCTAAATCAATTCTTTTTTCAATTTCATTTATATTAATCTCCGTCAATGTATCAAAATCTATCACGTTAGCAATCTCTTTAAAAAACTCAATAAGATAAATTCTTTCTAATTCAGTTTTTGTTAAGTTATTATCCTCTGCAATTTGTTTTATAGCTGATTTTTTATAATCTTTTTTTGATATTTCGTTAATAAGTTTTTTTCGTTCAGGATTCATAATAAATATTTTAATTCAAAAGATTTGTAACAAAAATTAACAGTTCTCAAAAAAGATTCAATTTCTGATAATCTTCTTTAAAGAGTGTGATATTTTAGCATAAACTTATTTAAACAAGTTTAATTTATTTTGGTAATTATTTTAAGGAGATTAAATCCATGACCGCTTTATTTCAAATCAGTTTAACAGCTTTAGTTTTATTTTCTTTTATAATGATTGTTGGTGTACCTGTAGCTTATGCGTCCCCGCAGAATTGGGAACAGTCCAAAAGTTTACTATACTTAGGTTCTGGCATTTGGACTATTCTAGTAATAGTTGTAGCGGTATTAAACTTTTTTGTAGTCTAAACTAATACAGAAGATCGGTGATCATTATGATTCCTCTTTTGATTATAAAGTTCATTGATCACTGATCGATTAAATAAATTTTTTATCCTAAACAGATTTTATGACAGTTTTTGAAGGTAATTTTGCTCAAGATAATTCTAAGTTTCGTTTTGCTATCGTCATTGCCCGTTTTAATGATTTAATTACAGACAAACTTCTTGATGGTTGTCAAGATTGTCTCAAACGTCATGGTATTGATGTTAATCCCGATGGTAGTCAGGTTGATTATGTATGGGTACCCGGTTGTTTTGAAGTGCCTTTAATTGCTCGTAAATTGGCTTTAACTGAACGTTATAACGCTATTATTTGTTTAGGTGCGGTTATCAAAGGTGATACTCCTCATTTTGATTATGTGGCCAATGAAGTGGCGAATG
>CAZWLZ010000403.1:0-3105 GCA_964634505.1 uncultured bacterium
ACCCTAATACCCTAACACCCCAACCTTTTTGCCGACTTAGTTTGAAACAGCCCTGTCTTTTTTAAGGGGATAATAAATAGGGGAATAGACACTACTGTAGAATAAGAAACAAGGGGTTTAACCCCCTTGTCTTAAAATATTTTAGCTGTCGTTGCTTATTTTAAATAATAATTTCTTTCAGCTTCTAATTGACTAACCAGAGAAGTTTGTCCATTGGCTCTTGCTACTTCTAAACGATGCTCTAAACTTTTGATAATATTTGCATTATGTACTTGTTTAGTATTTTCTTGTGATTGTTTTTTTTGCATTTTCTTTTCCTCTTTTTTTTAATAATTTTTTAATATTCTTTTTTTATCAAGTTAAAACCATAACACTACGTTTAAATTATTTTTATGTTACGTCTTAACTATATTTGACGATTATTATCTCAATAGTCTTATTTTTTTGATACTATTGGATTTTTAGCTCATTAGTTGATCTTTCTAGCATTGTTGCCTGACGATTATGACTACGTTTACGGTTGCTAACCATTAAAAAACGAGCTTGTTCTTTGATCGAACTATTGTTAATCCCTACTGTTTTGGTGTCCATGATACCGCCTCCTTCTAATTTGTTGGGTTTAGATTTGAGACGCGTTCCTTCAGAAATTATTACTTCTTACTTCCGTCCGCCACTGGCAGATGAACGATTTATTTCTATATTTGTAATATAACATACAAAATTAAAAAAAAACAAGTTGTATAATACATTTCTTAATAATTTCTTTCTATTGCAACTAAGTTTTAGGTTTTCTGAAGGTTAAAGTTGGATTTTAGGAGTAGTAAAATTACTTGAAAACTTGACAAAAAGGTAGATTTATAAGAACATTCGTCTTTAATCTAAAATCAACACCCCAGCCCCCCAACCCCTCAATTTCTTAACTTTTCATTCCCGTGGTGCCTATTCCTTGCATAAATTGTTTTTGTCCAATTAAAAATAATAAAATTATGGGTATTGTGGCGATCGCCACTGCAGCCATTAATAATGACCAATTACTAGTAAACTGTTCTTGAAAAGAAGCTAAAGCCAATTGTACAGTAATTAAATTACGATCATTAGTAAAAATCAAAGGTTTAAATAAATCATTCCATTCCCCGATAAAAGTAAATAAAAACAAGGTAATAACAGCAGGTTTGGCCAAAGGCAGTAAAATATGCCAAATAATTTGTAATCGATTCGCACCATCTAAAGTGGCTGCTTCCTCTAATTCAAAAGGAATAGTTACAAAATATTGACGCATCAAAAATATACTAAATCCACTGGCAGAAGTAGGCAAAATTAAAGCCCCATAAGTATTAATTAAATGACCAGCTTTCAATACTAAAAAAAGAGGAATTACCAACACTTGAAAAGGAATTACCAAAGTAGCTAAAATTAATAGTAAAATAGCCTCCTTTCCCATAAATTTTAACCTCGCTAAAGCATAACCAGCTAAACTTGATGTTACAATTTGCAATAAAGTAACACTCATGGCAACTAAAGTTGAATTAAAAAAAGCTAATAAAAATTTGCCTTGTATCCAAGCCTTTCGATAAAATAACCAAGTAAAATTGCCATCTGCACCCCTAACAGAATTAAGCAAAACAATAATTAAAGGAGATAAGAGTAAAATTAGAATTAAGAAAAGCCCGATCATTATGATAAGATTGAAAAATTGATCCTTGTTAAATGTTAACGATTGTTTCATAATTACAAGACTATATAAAAATAAGGTTGATTCAAGATTCATGGGATACGACAGATACTCAAACTTCGTTAGTCTTCTTCAAGAGTGTGCGATTGCTCACCCTAATAAGGTTATTTTTACTTTCCTAGCAGACGGAGAAAATGAGTCTGAGTCTTTAACTTATCAACAATTAGATCAACAAGCAAGGGCGATCGCCACTAAATTACAAGAATATAATGGAGTAGGAGAAAGAGCATTACTCCTCTATCAGCCAGGTTTAGAATTTATTACCGCATTCCTAGGTTGTTTATATGCTGGTGTCATTGCTACTCCAGCCTATCCCCCCCGTCAAAATCGCTCTTTTACACGGTTAGAAGCCATTATAAATGATGCTGGAGCTAAATTTGCCCTCACTACTGCCGATTTAAAAGAAAAAATAGCACAGAAATTAACAGAAAATACCCCTCTTATTTGTCTGGCCACCGACAACTTAAATTTAGAATTAGCTGATCATTGGCAACAAAATCATACCATAACCAAAGAGGATATCGCCTTCTTACAATATACCAGTGGTTCGACAGGAATTCCCAAAGGAGTTATGGTTAGTCATGGTAATTTACTACATAATTCCCATTTAATCCAAACTTGCTTCCAAAATGACGAAACTAGCATCGGAGGCTCGTGGTTACCCCCCTATCACGATATGGGCTTAATAGGAGGCATTTTACAACCGATTTACTCCGCTATTACCACCATCATGTTACCCCCCATCAGTTTTTTACAACGCCCCTTAAAATGGTTACAGGCTATAAGTAAATATAAAATTACCACCACAGGAGGCCCTAATTTTGCCTATCAAATGTGTATCAACTCCATCACACAAGCACAAAAAGCTCATTTAGATTTAAGTAGTTGGCGTTTGGCTTTTAGTGGTGCCGAACCTGTTAAAGCCCAAACTCTTACTCAATTTAGTGAATATTTTGCTGAGTGTGGCTTTTCTCCAAATGCTTTTTATCCCTGTTATGGCATGGCTGAAACTACTTTAATTGTCTCAGGTGCAACGGTGAATCAACCACCTGTGATTAAAACTCTTTCCGCTTCTGCTTTAACTCAAAATAAAATTGTTGAATTACCTAGCACATTTAGCCAAAAAAATCAAGATATTCAAATTTTAGTTAGTAGTGGGAAAATAGCAGAAGATTTAGAAGGAATTATCGTCAATCCAGATAGTTTAACTGTTTGTCAAGATAATCAAGTAGGAGAGATTTGGATAAAAGGGGCCAGTGTTGCTCAAGGTTATTGGCAAAAAGAAGAGTTAACGCAAAAAATTTTTCACGCCATGCCCGTTATTAACGATGCTATGGCTACTAATACACTTCCTCAAGGGGGAGTACAAGGTG
>CAZWLZ010000404.1:0-3051 GCA_964634505.1 uncultured bacterium
GTTTTGGATTGGTACTCATGATCAATATGATAGATTAATTAGTAAATAAAAACGATCGCCACCTAAACTCCACCCCACAGGCGATCGCCATTATTAACTCTTTTTTTATTCTAGTTTTTTACGCACTATTTTTTTATTTGGTTTTATGCTTCAAATTAACTTACTAAACTTAGTCATTATCTAAATATCTTTAAAATTAACTAAACTTAGTTAAAAAGTCATTAACAGTAATAATCTCTATATTTCTAAAAGGATATAAAACTAATAAATCATTATCTCCAGTAATAATGAAATCGGCTTTACCACTAACTGCTAATTCTAAGAATTTATTATCTTTAGAATCTCGACAAATCGTTATTTTTTCTTTTATCTGAACTAATTCCGCTTTTTCTAATAATTTTAAAATAAAATTTTGTCTTTCTTCTATTGTTAAATATTTGTCAAATTTTTTTCGATTTAAAACTTGATTTATTTCTAGTAATATTTCTTCTGAGTATAAAATTATGCCCTGTTTTTCTGCTATTTTAATGGCTTGAAATGATGAAGAATTTTTGATAAGTAATCCACTTACTAAAACATTAGTATCTAATACAAACCTTTTATTCATCATCGTTTAAGATAGATTGTAATATTTCAGGAGTTAATCCTCTTTTCTCCGCTTTATCTGCTATTTCTTCCATCACTTCACTAAGACTTTTGTCGGCAAAATTTGATTGAAAAAATAGTTTTATCATCGTGTTGATTTTTTCTTGTTTATTAATGTCGGCTTCTCGATAGGCTTTGGCTATTTCTGCATCAACTTGAATAGCGATTGTTTCCATTTTTCACCTCTTTTTTATTACAGTTTTCCCTATCTTAATCTTTTAATCTACACCTTCGATAATTTTTATTTCTTCTTCTGTCAACTCATACAATTTATACACTATTTTATCTATCTCTTTCTCTATTTTACTGGTATCTGTTTTAGGGTTTTCTTTTTTGATTTCTAAGATTTCATCTACTAATTTTATGATTGGTTGTTTAAAATTACCAAAGTTTTTAGGAATAGGAAAAATTGCTAATTCATTAACTTTAAATTGTGGGAAAATTCCTCTTTGAAGTTTACCAAATTTATGAGCAAACCAATAAGATATTAATTTTGAGTTTAAAATACCTAAAATTACTTGAGGTGATTCTTTAATATTAATAATATTCATTGAATTTCTATCATTTAAAAGAATTTCTTGAGTAAAACAAGCATTAATAGAATAGGGTAAAGGTGAAGGTATTTGTCTGACTAAAATTCGAGGAGTAGAAAATAAAGAAAAATCTTTTCTTGGAGAAGCTAAATTATCACCATATTTTAAATATTCACCACCCCATCCTAAATAATAACGACAAACATCTTTACCATCTAAATATTTAATATCATCATTATTAATTTTAGTTTTGCTATGATAAATTCTATTTTTTTTTATTTCTTCTGTTTGTGGTGGGTTTCCTTTTCCAGTTTCATAAGCTTGTAAACCCGCTTTTACATCAGCAATAATTTTTAGTTGAATTGATTGTAATTCAATTTTTTCTAATAAACTAATTGATTTAGTATTTTTAAAGGTTTCAATATTAATAATATAATCTTTTTGTTTGAGAAAATAATTAGTTTCTGTTTGATAAATAGAATAAAAATGATCTGTATATTCAAACAATTCAATAGATTTATTATTTTTGGCTTTTTCAAATAAAAGAATAGAACTATCTACATCAGCACTTTCAAAAACTTTCGCATAAAAGTTAACTATTTTGATATTAGAATTATCTAAAATAAACTTTCTTAAGTTTTTATTGCTACTAATCGTTAACCAGTTATTTGGTGTGATATAATCAAGTAAACCTTTATTTTTTAAAAGATTGTAGCCTTTTTCAATAAATAAAGGATATAAATTAAGTTGATATTCTGTGACTTGATAATGTTTAGCAAAATATTTTTTATCAGCTTCAGTAATTCCTTTACTTTTACTGTCTCTGGCGAATAAATAAGGGGGATTACCAATCACAATATCAAAACCATCATTAACCCCAAACATCCATTGACTATCAAAAAAATCAGCCGTACTATTTTGATCATAAGGATTCCAACTCGCCAACGTATCGGCGATCGCCACATCTAAACCAGTTAACTTTAATAAGGTACTAATCTCCTCCCTTAACGCCTTATCTTGCTCCCTATATTTCTTCTTAGTTTGAGGAGTACGAGCAGTAAAATGCTTCTGCCTAACAGTTTTTAATTCGGCTTCCTTTGCCATTACTTCCGGACTTCTTAAACCGACTTGAGAATCAATACCAATCAAAGTATTAGCCGCCACAAACTTAGTCTCTAAATTAGGCAAAGGTAAAATACCCCAATTAGGTAAATCATCATTAACATTTTGCACCACAATCAAAGAGATAAAAAAGCGTAACTTAGCAATTTGTACCGCAATCGGTTGAATATCCACACCATAAATACAATTTTCAATCAAAAATAACTTACGAGCATAATCCGCCTCATTATTATCAAAAGAATCTTCTATTTCCTGTAACCTTTCTTGTAAATTGGCGATCGCCTTAACCCTTGCTTCCTCATAACTAATTTGTTCAGCAATTTTAATATCATTTAAGACTGGATTAATTAACTTATCCTTTTGTTGCTTACGCCATTGCTCATTATTAGGATCAAGTTTAGCTAAAAGAAACACTAACCGCTGTAAAATACCCATAGGAAAAGCCCCACTACCACAGGCTGGATCAAGTATTTTCAAATTGGCGATCGCCTCAATAAGTTTATTAGTAACCTCCTGATTATCAGCAAAAGGATTACCTTCATTGTAGGCAAATAAGAGACGCATTTTATCCCCCCAACCCCCCTTAAAAAGGGGGGCTTTTGTCATATCTGAATCCTCCAAACTCTCTTGAGAAGGGGAGACTTTTCCCATATCTGAACCCACCAACCCCCCTTGGAAAGAGGAGGCTTTTGTCATATCCGAACCCACCAACCCCCCTTGGAAAGAGGAGGCTTTTGTCATATCCGAACCC
>CAZWLZ010000405.1:0-3048 GCA_964634505.1 uncultured bacterium
ACTTTTTGGGTGCGAGGAGATGCCTCTGGTTTTGGATTAGCAGGAGATACAGATTTGAGTTGGAATATTTTAGCAGGAGGGGATTGGAAGGCTTCAAAACAAACATCTTTTCAATTTGCTTATCGTTTTTATGAAATCACTTATGGAAACGGTAGCGGTAATAATGCTTTTGAATTTAATCAAAGTTTTAATGGTCCTTTCCTCGCCGTTACTTTTGCTTTTTAGTCGAATCAAATTTGATAATTTAGATTGAATAAATAGCGATGTACCTTTTAAAAATAGGACTTACGCCAAAAAGACTTGAAACCGTCATTTTACGGTAAGGGCAATTGATGAATTACCCTTACTTAACAGTCAAAAAATATCTCCCTATTTCTTCTGATCAAACAAGATTTATTTTATTTTGCTTTCAAGTATTATAAAATGATTAATTATTGGTACGAAAAGCATCACAATTATAATAAATTTTTATGGTTAATCAAATTACAGAAAAAATAGAAGAATCAACACCAATTAAATTACTTCGCACCAGTGAATCAGAAAACTTAAAAAAAATTCGTCATACTGCTTCTCACGTTATGGCCATGGCCGTACAAAAATTGTTTCCGAAAGCTCAAGTAACCATCGGCCCTTGGACTGAAAACGGTTTTTATTATGATTTTGATTTGCCAGAACCTTTAACAGAAAAGGATTTGAAGTTAATCAAAAAGGAAATGATTAAAATTATTAATCAAAAATTGCCTGTAATTCGAGAAGAAGTTAGCAGAGAAGAAGCACAATCAAGGATTCAAGCTATTAATGAACCTTATAAATTAGAAATTTTAGATAGTATTATTAAGGATGACGTTATTACTCTTTATCATTTAGGGGATAAATGGTGGGATTTGTGTGCTGGCCCTCATTTAGAAAATACTCAAGAAATTGACCCAAAGGCGATCGCCTTAGAAAGTGTAGCAGGTGCATATTGGCGTGGTGATTCCAATAAAGCTCAATTACAACGCATTTACGGGACAGCTTGGGAAAACTCTGAACAATTAGCAGAGTATCAAAGACGGAAGGAAGAAGCCTTAAAACGGGATCATCGTAGGCTAGGAAAGGAATTAGGGTTATTTATTTTTGCAGATGCGGTAGGGCCTGGTTTACCTTTATGGACTCCTAAAGGGACGATTATTCGTTCTACTTTAGAGGATTTTTTGAAAAAAGAACAAGTCAAACGGGGTTATTTGCCCGTAGTTACTCCTCATGTGGCTAGAGTTGATTTATTTAAAATTTCTGGCCATTGGCAAAATTATAAAGAAGATATGTTTCCCATGATGGCTGAAAATGCTGAGGAAGCTGAAAAAGAAATCGGTTTTGCCCTTAAACCTATGAATTGCCCTTTTCATATTCAAATCTATAAAAGTGAGTTGAGATCGTATCGTGAGTTACCTATTAGATTTGCTGAATTTGGGACAGTTTATCGTTACGAACAATCGGGCGAGTTGGGCGGTTTAACCCGAGTGCGAGGTTTTACGGTGGATGATTCTCATTTATTTGTCACTCCTGATCAATTAGAAGAGGAATTTTTAAAAGTTGTTGATTTAATTTTATCTGTGTTTAAAAGTTTGCAGTTAAGCAATTTTAAAGCAAGATTAAGTTTTCGTGATCCTAATTCTGATAAATATATCGGCGGTGATGAGGTTTGGAATAAAGCTGAAAATGCGATCCGTAGTGCGGTTGTCAAAATGAATATGGATTATTTTGAAGCCCCCGGAGAAGCAGCTTTTTATGGGCCTAAATTAGATTTTATTTTTCAAGATGCTTTAGAGAGGGAATGGCAACTAGGCACAGTACAAGTTGATTATAATTTACCTGAACGCTTTGATTTAGAATATACTGCTAATGATGGTACTCGTCAAAGACCTGTGATGATTCATCGTGCGCCTTTTGGCTCTTTAGAGCGTCTTATCGGCATTTTAATTGAGCAATACGTGGGGGACTTTCCTTTGTGGTTAGCACCTGTTCAAGCTCGTTTAATGGCAGTTAATGATGACTTTTTACCATTTGCTCAAGAGGTAGTAACACAAATGCAATCTCAAGGTATTCGTGCTGAGTTAGATGTCAGTGGTGAAAGACTCGCCAAAATGATTCGTAATGCTGAAAAACAAAAAATTCCTGTGATGGGTATCATCGGCGAAAAAGAAGTTAATAGTAATACTATCAGTATTCGTACTCGTGCTAGTGGTGAATTAGGGGCAATTTTAGTTACCGAAGTTATCGAAAAAATTAATTTTGCGATCGCCAAATATAGTCAATTTTAAGAGTATTAGGGGTTAGGGTAGGTAATAGATAATGGGTAATGGGTAATGGGTAATGGGGTGTTGGGGTGTTAGGAAATAGGTAATAGGTAATAGGGATTTTTAAATCTCTGTAACTTTTGAACTATATATTCAGATTCTAGTCTCTAACCTCTAGTCAGTCTGTATTTATATTAAGATTTTCTACATCTATTTCCCCTGATATTAATTTAGGTAATAGTAAATCACGAGTTTTTCTTCAATTGATGTTTTTACGATGTAAATTTTCAATCTGTAGTAAAGTTCAACGGATTTGCTTGTGGGTTTAAGGTTAAGAGTAGCGGTCATTTTAGTTGATTAATTGTAGTATTAAAATAATTGTAATGGTGGAATAAGCATCCTGCTTGTCTTTTCTGTATATG
This sequence comes from uncultured bacterium, assembly GCA_964634505.1. Lineage (GTDB taxonomy): Bacteria > Cyanobacteriota > Cyanobacteriia > Cyanobacteriales > Cyanobacteriaceae > CAZWLZ01. The sequence continues at coordinate 2,699 of CAZWLZ010000405.1, forward strand.
GTTAATTAAGCATTTCATTCCCCTAACACCCTATCTCCCTAATACCCTATCTCCCCAACACGCCAAAACCTTAAAAAGATCACAGGCAGGATGCCTGTGTCACAGAATAAAATTAAACTTTAAAATTAGCTATAATTCGTTTCATCGCTTCTAAAATATTATCTCTACTATTAAAAGCAGAAAGACGAAAATACCCCTCTCCAGCAGCCCCAAAACCTGAACCGGGAGTGCCAACTACATTGGTAATTTGAAGTAATTTATCAAAGAAATCCCAACTAGATAAATTATTAGTAGTTTTAACCCAAACATAAGGTGCATTAACGCCACCGTAAACACTTAAACCAGCAGAG
>CAZWLZ010000406.1:0-3035 GCA_964634505.1 uncultured bacterium
CTACTATTCTTTCTCCTTTTTTTGAGAATGAAACAGCCCTGCCTTAAAAAGGGGGAACAGGAGAAGAGGGAATAAAAGAAGGGAGACTAAGAGAAGAGAATCCAACTTCCCCTTTTAGTAAGGAGGAAGGTTTGAAGGATGGTAAAATCGTTTTAAGTCTCTATTTATTCCTCAATATTTTTTTTCTTAGGCTTATAAGTGGATGCAATATATAACTCTTCTAATTGTTTTTTGTCAACTTGTGCGGGTGCTTCAGTTAATAAACAACTTGCTTGTTGAGTTTTAGGAAAGGCAATTACATCTCTAATGGAATCTTCTTTTGCTAATAACATAACTAGTCGATCTAATCCATAAGCAATACCCCCATGAGGAGGCGTACCATATTCAAAAGCATTCATTAAAAAACCGAATTTATTTTCTGCTTCTTCTTGTGATAAGCCAATAGTAGAAAAGACTTTTTCTTGAATATTTCTTTGATAAATTCTTAAACTTCCGCCTCCAATTTCTATCCCATTAAAAACTAAATCATAGGCCAAAGCTCGAGCTGTTTTAAGATTACTTAAATCTTCTGGATTCGGTGCTGTAAAAGGATGATGTAATGCTTCAAAACGATTTTCACCTTCATTAAATTCAAACATAGGAAACTCAGTAACCCATACTAAATTAACTTTATTTTCATCAATTAATCCTAGCTCTTTTCCTATTACTAAACGTAGTCGATCTAAGGACTTATTTACTATGTTTTGATCGCCTGCACCAAATAATAATAAGTCTCCTGATTTTGCTCCAATTCTTGTTAGTAATTCTTCTTTTTTTTCGGCTGACAAATTATCTTTAATCGCTCCAATGGTGTCTATTTCTCCGTTGTCTCTAACTCTAATATAAGCAATCCCTTTTGCCCCGGCGATCGCCGCTTCAGTAAATAAATCTCCTTTGGGTTTAATTCTAACATTAGAAATACTATTATTGCCTCCTGAAATAGGCAAAACTTTCACTATTCCTCCATTATTTACGGCATCAGTAAAAACTTTAAATCCTGAGTCTTTTAGTATGTCTGAAACGTCAACTAATTCCATACCAAATCTAGTATCGGGGCGATCAGTTCCATAAATATCCATCGCTTTTTTATATGTTAAACGAGGAAATGGACGAGGTAAATCAATATTTTTTACTGTTTTAAAAATATGACAAATTAATCTCTCATTTAAGTCAATAATTTGATCTTCTGACATAAAACTCATTTCCATGTCAAGTTGAGTAAATTCTGGTTGGCGATCAGCACGTAAATCTTCATCTCGGAAACAACGAGCGATTTGATAATAACGATCAAAACCAGATACCATCAGTAATTGTTTAAATAGTTGGGGGGATTGAGGTAAGGCATACCATTGGCTAGGATTGACACGAGAAGGCACTAAATAATCTCTTGCACCTTCTGGAGTTGAGCGAGTTAAAATTGGGGTTTCTATTTCCATAAAATTTTCTTGATCTTCAAGAAATCTTCTCATGGCTTTAACTACTTCGTGGCGTAGTTGTAAGTTTTTGGTCATACGCGATCGCCTTAAGTCTAAGTAACGATATTTTAAGCGTAATTCTTCATTTACTTTCTCGTCTTCAATGGTTGACACTTGAAAAGGTAATAGTTTATTAACTTGATTTAAGATTTCGATTTCGGTGGCGTAAATTTCGATTTCACCGCTAAAAAGCCTAGTATTTAAAGACTCTGGGGGACGTTTTTTGACAATTCCAGTAATTTTAACGACATATTCATTACGCAAAGTATCGGCATTTTGATATGATTCTGGTGTACGTTCAGGATCGCTGACTATTTGTACTATTCCTGTGCGATCTCGTAAGTCAATAAAGATTACTCCGCCATGATCTCGTCGGCGATCAACCCAACCGCATACTGTGACACTTTTGTCAAGATAATCTAAATTTAATTTTCCGCAATAATTAGTTCTCATAAAATGAATAATTTAAAATATAGGTTAGGTAAACTTGTAGCGTTTTTTAGCCTAACAGAAAATGACTTAAAGTTATAGTTTTAGGCTTAATTATTACAATTATTGTATTTTTTTAGAGTTAAAATAATCGAAATATTCTAACTTTTTGTGATAATTATAAATCTATGGTTATTTTTTCTGTTAATCCTAAGGCTATTTTTTTTTCAAAATAGGCTGCTTCGCCCACAAATACGGGATATACAACAGAATCATCTTGATAGGTGATTTCTTCGCCATTAAAGGTGACGAAGAGGCGATCGCCAAATTTAAGAGGTTGATAATCTTGGATATTGGGGGCAATCATAGCTGTTATATCTCCTTGCTCATCTCTGGGATAATCAAGATTATTTAATTGTTGATAGAAGGTAACTTCTGGATAGGTTGGGGCTTTATTTTGTTTATAAAGTTCGATGTAATCTAATATTGCAGTTACTAAAGTTTCTGTTTCTTGAAATAATTTTGCGTTCAAAATACCATTGGCGATCGCCCCCACTTCAATCGCTAAATCTAATTGGCCAATACTTCTTAAATGAGTTTTTTGTGATATGGCGGAGTATTTTAAAACTTTAACAGCTGGATTTATATTAATTAAATGAGCAACTAATTGCCATAAAAAAGGATTATCGTCTTGAATTATAATCGTTAAACCCATATTAGCTGTAGTGCTATGTAAATCGATGATTAAATCAATTTCTTTTTGTTGTATATCTTGAGCAATTTCTTTAGCTAATAATTGCTCATATTTATCAAGATTTGGATTTTCTAAATCTTCTATACTGAAGCATCTATTTAAGTCTGTGTCAACATAACGTCTGACTATTTCATAAGATTTGGGATTGGCAAATAAGGTAAAAGTTTCAAAATTACTCCGAGCAATTAAATGAGGAAATTTGGCAAATTTTTTAATCAAATAAACTCCCGTAAATTCATTACCATGGGTGCCTCCCACAATCATAATTTTATCTAATTTAGTCATATTTTTTCCTATTTTTTCTTAATTTTTTATTTATAGTTTTAGCCCTCTTACCG
>CAZWLZ010000407.1:0-3002 GCA_964634505.1 uncultured bacterium
CAACAATTATTTAACATTTTCTTTTAATAACTAATTTTAAAATTATAGCTTAAATAAAAAACCCAATTTTTGTCCTTTGGTGCTATAACGCCACCATACTTAACTATAATTTAATTTTGTTTTAATTAAATTGGTCTTTAATGGCGATCGCCACGAACAAGACAAGGATTACCCCAAGCAAGTTTTTCGTGAGGAATATCTTTAAAAACGCTACTACGAGCACCAATAATCGAATTAGCACCTATATTAACCCCGGGGGCGATAAAACAATCGGCGGCTACCCAAACACCATTACCAATATTAATCGGCTTAATCACTAAACCAAAATTTTGATCATTAAGATTATGACTACCCGTACAAAGATAACTTTTTTGAGAAATAACACAATGAGAACCAATGATAATATTATCTAAGCTATACAAATAAACATCATCCCCAAGCCAAGAATAATCGCCAATTTCTACCTTCCAAGGGTAAAGAATCCTTACACTTGAACGAATAACAACCCCTTTACCAATTTTTGCCCCAAAAAGAGTTAATAACCAGCAACGAAAACCTGAAAAAGTATGAGGTGTTAAAGGAAATGCAATACCTTCAATTATCCACCATAAAAAAATAAACCAATTAGGTTTACCTCGATTAAACCAAGTTTGATCATATTTGCTTAAATCTATCCAAGCTGGAGCATTTAAAATAGGTTTAGTTGATTCTTCTTGAAATGGTGATGGTGGTTGTGTCATGGGAATTTAGGGGTTATTGATACTGAAAAATAATTACCATTAAAGCAATTAAGAATTAATTATAATAATGTTTTGCACTGTAAACAGCTAATCAATGAACTTTTTGTAAGTTAAGTTAGCGATAGCTTAACCTAACACTAATTAGAGTTTGGTTGGGTTTTGATGTCTTAACCCAACCTACCATAATTAATTTGTACAGGTTTTGATGACTTAACCCAACCTAGGATAATTAAATAGTTTTAACTATAATCATCATTTAACCATTACAATTATCCTTTAGATACTTTTTTAAATCAAGTATTTACGGGTAATTTTTCTGATTGTGGACTATTTTCAGCAGTTTGAATATTTAAACTGCCTCCAAATTCCAGCAATTCATAAAGTTTAACACCTATTTGATATTCATATTGACTCAAAAGACGGGCATAAATATATCCTGCTTTGCCGTCTAAAAAACCTAATTGAATAAAATAAAATAATATAAACCTTAATAACGGTTTAAAAGGAAGTCTTACCCATATTTTTTTTAGAAATCTCTTTTTTTGTACGGAATCTCCAAATAAATTCGCCCCAATTGTACCTTCATCTCCTTGCCCTGTAATCAGGTTATAGTAAACTTTTGCTTCCCAATTTGAATAACGATTATGTCTTGCTAACCAGTGATAAATATCTCTAAAATCTATATGTAACATATCTTCTTTTAAATACCCTACATTGCCTTGTAATACAACGTGTTCATGTACTTCATTATCACCCGTGTTAGGAATGTCACCGGTGTTAAGATTTTCGTAGCGTCCTAATTTATGTTTAAATAAGCGTAAATTCCAATCGGGGTATCTCCCACCGTGTCTAATCCATTTGCCTAGAAAAAATACTCGGCGATTAAGATAATAACCGTCAAAGGATTCATTTTTAATTACTTCTGCAATTTCTGCCCATAATTCAGGGGTAATACGTTCATCACAATCAACAATTAAAACCCATTCATGCTTAAAAGGCAAGTTTTCTAATGACCAATTTTTCTTTTTAGGCCAACTGCCATTAAAATCGAATTGTACTACTTTAGCCCCAAAATTTTCAGCAATTTCTACACTTCGATCGCCACTTTTAGAGTCAACCATAAAAATTTCATCGGCTAAAGATAGGCTATCAAGACAGGCAGGAAGATTTGATTCTTCATCTTTGGCGGGAATTAAAACCGAAACAGGAATTTTAGTCATATTCATTGTCATAATCTAGCATAGTAAAACATTTTAATAGTTTAGTGTAATTCTTTAGTTTAAAAGCAAAAAAATTTTAGTATCTATGAAAAATTCTCCTTATATTATTTTAGTAACAGGTGCGGCTAGTTCGGGTAAAAGTGCTTGGGCGGAAAATTTGGCCATCGCCCAAAGTAAACCAGTCATTTATATTGCCACCAGTGAAAATAATAAGCAAGACTCCCAATGGCAGTTAAAAATAGCTAAACATAGTCAAAGACGACCAAAAAATTGGCAAATTTGGGAAATTCCTACGGATTTAGATTTGGCGATCGCCAAATGTCCTCAAAATAGTTGTGTTTTAATTGATTCTTTAGGCACTTGGGTAGCCAATTTATTAACTCAAAATGAAGAAGATTGGCTATTAACTGTAGCAAAATTATTGAAAGTGATTGAGATGACAAAGACCGATTTAATTTTTGTAGCGGAGGAAACTGGTTGGGGAATTGTGCCATCTTATGAGTCTGGAAGAATTTTTAGAGATAGATTAGGGGAATTAATTCAAAAAATTAGTCAAAAATCCGATCCAGTTTATCTTATCACAGGGGGTTATGCCCTTAATCTTAGCGTTTTAGGTCAAAAATTACCCACTGGTTAGGGAATGGGTAATAGGTAATGGGTAATGGGTCATGGGTAATAGAGTGATTAATTTTAGAAAAAACCTGAATCCATCTCCCCCCTTTCCAAGGGTAGGGCTGTTTCATTCTTAAGTAAGACGAATGGGAAAAGAGGGAAATGGGGAATTAGGGGAAAAAAGAAGTAATAGAGGAAAAAATTGACAAATTTAGTTTTTTTTCGACATTAGGAAAAATTTGAGCTATTTCAAAAATTGTCATAGCAGTCTCAAAAGCAATTTGATAAACTTCTAATTCTTCGCTATTTTCCTAATTATTGATTCATTTTTAATATTTTTCAGCCCTATATACTCTTGTCATCATTGCCCTATCGCCCTATCACCCTATCACCCTATAATTGCTTTTTCTGTAGAATGAAACAGCCCTGC
>CAZWLZ010000408.1:0-3000 GCA_964634505.1 uncultured bacterium
CCCCCATTCTCCCTATAATTATCGCTTTTTCTTTAGAATGAAACAGCCCTGCCTTTTTAAGGGAGTTAGGGGGATCAAAAATTAAGGCGTTTCTGGAATAGTGACATCAAGATTTTTAACAGAAGTTTTCAAATTTGCTAAAGAAGTTTCCATAAACTCACCATTACCCACAATTAAAGTAATAATTTGATCAGGTTGTAAATATTTTTTAGCAACTCTTAAAACATCTTCTACCGTAGTTTCCTTAACCGCTTTTTGATATTTAAAAATAAAATCCGCTGGATAACCATAATATTCATAAGTCACCAAACGATTAATAATTTGATTAGGTTGGGCAAATTTAAACACAAAGGAATTAAGAATAGATTCCTTAGCGTAATTCAACTCAGCATCAGTTATGGGGTATTTTCTCAATTTTTCAATTTCAGCATATAAGGATTGAATAAAATCCACCGTAGTTTCTGATTTAGTTTGCCCACCGGCCACAAAAACCCCTGGATGATCATAGGCAGCATTCCAAACCCCATAAACAGAATAAGCCAAACCTTGTTTTGATCTTATTTCATTATGCAAACGACCACCAAAACCGTTTAAAATGCCATTAATTACAGTTAAAGTAGGATAATCTGGATTACTTAATTCTCCTCCAAGATGACCTAACAATATATTACTTTGAGTTAATTGAGGTTGATTAACCAAAAATGTCCCTTGAGTTGTATTTTGAGTAGGAATTTCTATTTGACTAACTTTAGCAGTTGCAGGATTTTGCCAATCACCAAAAGCAGAATTAACAATTTTTTTCATTTCCTTAGTATCAAAATCACCACTAATACTAAGGATTATTTGATCAGGACGTACAGATTGACGATAAAATGAGATAATATCCTCACGAGTAATATTATTTAAAGTTTTATATTCAACACTACGAGCATAAGGACTATTTTTACCATAAATTAATTTGCCAAACTCCCTACTAGCTATGTCTTTGGGATCATCATTGCGTCGGGCGATTTCACCACTTAATTTAGTTTTTTCTAAAACTAAAGATTTTTCGCTAAAAATTGGTTGACGAATTACTTCCGTAAATAAATCAAATACCATGTCTAAATCATAACTTAAAGCGGTAAAACTGACGCTACCAGAATCATTATTAATTTGACTTTCGACACCTGCAGCTATTTGTTCTAAAATTTGATTTAATTCTGTGTCACTATGGCTAACAGTGCCTCCACTACGCATAAGATTGCCTGTTAATTCTGCTAATCCTATTTTTGATTCTGGTTCAAATTTTGCCCCCGTTTTAATTAAAGCCGTGCCTGTAATTAAAGGTAAACGATGATCTTCTGAGAGATAGATTACCATGCCATTATCTAATTGATAACGTTCATATTCTGGTATTTTGATCTCGGCTAAGGGAGGATAAGTTATTTTTTGATATTGACGAGTTGTTTGAGCTAATGCTACATTATGAGTTACAGCCACTAAAAAAATACTGATTATTACTAAGAATAAGTTTAATTTTCTTTTTATTTTAATTTTTTTCATCTTTTTAAATAATTACAACAATTGATGATTCTCAATTGAGAATGAACCCATTACAAATTAGAAAATATAAAGATAAAATAATATTTTATGATAAATCTTTAATTGTCAATTATACTGTTCAACTGGTTTATTGTTCCCAGTTTCCCGTTATAGCCAAGGTAATGCCTGGTCTTTGAATATTTACAAACATGGTTTTACCACTAGGAGAAAAACAAATTCCTGCAAATTCAGAATTATTAAGAGCATTTCGCCCAAAATGATAACATTTGCCCTCTGGATTAATACCTACTAAAAACTGATCTGGAATGCCATCTTCGCATACCATGATATGACCGAAAGGACTGAATATAATATTATCTGGGTATTCTAGTATTTTATTTGCTTTTGCTTCTACAAATAATTCAAGGGTATTTTCGTCGGTATTATAACGAAAAATCTGCCCTATTTCTTTATTGCCTCCACTGGTACAAGTCCAATATATATCGCCGTTGGCATAACAAGCCCCTTCTCCTCTTTTAAAAATGGCCGCTCCTTTTTTTTGGGCTTCATAACGTAAGGTATCATCATCGGGATCGATATTGTCAATTTCTAGCCATTCTATCTCGTGGGGTACTCCTTCGGGAAAATCAATGCTGGTGTTATGAGTGGGTTTTCCTTTTATTTTCATCGCTTCTAATTTACCTCCAGCGGCTAAGTTACCTTTTTGCTTAGGAATAAAGCGATAAATTGAACTATCATTTTGATCTTCTGTTTGATAAATATAACCTGTTTTAGGATCAACGGCGATCGCCTCATGGTTAAACCTGCCCATAGCTATAAGAGGAGTTGCCTTAGTTAATGGTTGATTGACAAAAACTTCAAAATTATAACCATGTTTTTTACTCACATTATCAGGGTTATTACCGATATTTTGTTTCGGTGTCTTAATGGTTTCTTCACAACTAATCCAACTTCCCCAAGGAGTTGCACCTCCTGCACAATTTCGAGCTGTTCCCGACAAGGATACATATTCTTTAAGCAATTGATTATTTTCGTCCAATATTAAGGTGGTTGTCCCTCCACTGGTAAGGCGATCGTATTTATATTGATCATCGGTTATAATGCCGTTTTTTTGCCCGTGATTTACTTCGTGATTGCGAATTAAAATTGTCGTATTATTTTCACCTTGAAAAGTTGCCATGCCGTCTGGATTAACAGGGATAGGTGTTCGATCTCCCATTAAATCGCCACTTTTAGAAATAATTTTATATTGAAATCCAGGGGGCAAATCTAAAATACCCTGTTTATCTGGTATTAACTTCCCAAAACCTTTAGTCATGGGGCGGCCGAGCAGGAAGCCAGTCACCCCTCAGAGGCCGGCCGGCCTAGTTGGAAGACAGTTCCCCCTCAGAGGCCGGCCGGCCTAGCCGGAAGCCAGTCCCCCCTCAGAGGCCGGCCGGCCTAGCCGGAAGCCAG
>CAZWLZ010000409.1:0-2939 GCA_964634505.1 uncultured bacterium
GGGCGTAATCGTCAAATTCGTAAAATAGCAGAATTATTTGGTTATCCTGTAATTAGTTTACATCGCAAAGCTATTGGCTCAATCAAAATTGGCTCTTTAGCTTCAGGAAAATATCGCCCTTTAACTATAGAAGAAATTGCTGATTTAAACAAAATTATCAAAGGAGTAAACTAAAATGAAACCGCTAAATTTACTTGATAGATTTATTCATAAACAATCAGAAGTAATTATAGATTATGATGAAATAAGACAGGAACAATTAAATTCTATTAGTCAGGTAATTAAACAAACTAGAATAGAGAAAAATCTGGAAAAAGATATTATTTCTAATCAGCTTCATATTCCTATAAGTATCCTTAATGCTATTGAATCAGCAGATTTAAGTCAATTACCAGAACCTGTTTTTACTCGACAATTAATAAAAAAATATGCATATTTTCTTCAACTCAATGGAGATGAAATTAGTGATCAATTTACTTGTCAATTAAACGCAAAAAAATATACAAAAAAATCTCAATTAAAATATTTTAATCTAAAATTTAAACTTAATATTAAGCCTAAACATTTATATATATTTTATTTTTTATTACTTTTTTTTTCCATCAAAAGTTTAAGTACAATTTTAGAATCTAATCAATTTAATCAAACAAAAATTCCCAGAAAAGAAGTTATCAAAACTAACATAAATAAAACTCCAGTAAATAACCCTCCAGTGAATGATACTCCTAAAGTTATACCTATTGTGGAGAAAAAAGAAGAAAAACCGGCTATTGGTGAAGAATTAATGATCAAAATCACTGTCAAGCAAGATTCATGGGTAAAAATAACCGTTGATAATAAACCAGCTTTTGAGGGCATTTTGACAAAGGGAATTGAAAAACAGTGGAATGGAAAACAAAAAATTAAAATTAGAGCAGGTAATGCTGGTGGAATACTGATAAGCGTCAATAATGAAAAACCAAAGGAATTAGGTAAACTAGGACAAGTACAAGAAGCTACTTTTGAGTTACCACCAAGATCTTAATTGCCTGAGACAACATAAATTTGTCAGTGAATCAGGTATTTATAAGTATTTCTTCTATCTCATCTGAGTAAACTATAACAGTAAAACTGAAAATAAGGGATGGTAAGCATTTTAACTTTTTACTACCTGAGTCTGATGAAAAAAATCCTCGAAAAATCAGGCTGTAACAGTAGTCACTGATTTTTTGATGATTCCAAATCTCCCCAATACCATAACCAAATAATTTTATAGTTCACTGAGGTTATCTCCTACGCTCACAAGTCAACTTAGATATGTTTAATTTTATCAACCTTTTGCCATTTCTCCCTTGCCTTTTATCTTTTGTAATAGTCGAGAATAAAGTTGTTCTAATTTAGTTAAATTATCTTGTAAAGTATATTTTTCTAGGACTCGATTTCGGGCTTTATTTCCTAATAATTTAATCATTTCCGGGTGATGAATAAATAAAGGTAAAATGGTTTTTAATTGAGTAGTGACTTCTTGAGTACTTAAAACAATTCCAGCATGGGCTAAAACTTCACCATCAGCACCGGCATCCGTAGCGACACAAGCTAAACCACATCCCATGGCTTCTAATAATGATAACGATAAACCCTCCACTAAAGAAGGTAAGATAAAAACATCTGAACCTCTTAAAATATCAATCCTTTTTTGATCATCAACGATCGCACCTAACCAAATCACACTATCTTCCTCATTATATAATGGCTTGAGGGTGGGGGTTAAATGTCCATCACCAATAATTAATAATTTGGCATTTTCATTCATATCTGCGTGTTTCCATGCCTTCAGTAAAGATTCAACATTTTTTTCTACTGCCACCCTACCTTGATAGACAAATAATTGATGATAAGGATATTTATGTTTGAAATAAGAATCCCCCGGAGTATATTTTTTAGTATCAACACCATTGGGAATGATGGCTAATTTTTCTGCAGGTACACCCAATTTGATTAATAAATCTCTTTGTAGTTCTGAAAAAACAATAGTTTGATCATATTTAGCAAGAAAGGGTGCATAAAGTTGATAGGTTAAATATTGGGTACTAGATTTAATATTACGCCAAAGACTATCAAAAGGAGGATGAAAAGTAGCGATAAGAGGAATTTTTAATTGTTGGCAAATTTCAGGTAAACGAAAATCTAACGGTGATAATGTTAACGAAGCATGAACTAAATCTGGTTGTAACTCTTTTAGGGATCTTAATAATATTTTGGTGGATTTAGGAGAAGGAATGGTATAAATTTGAGATTTATAGAGAAAAGGAAGATTAACCTCTGCGACATAGTTTTCCTGGCCAGATTCGTCACTATCTTGGCTAAAATGAAGAAAACTAACCTTATAGCCTCTATCTAAAAGACCATTTGTTATTTCTCTGCTATATGTTACATTTCCACAGAAAGGGGTTTTTTTTCCTAGCCAAGCAATGTGCATTCAATTGTGTTTTAAATAAATATTAATTTAAACTAAATTTTATTTAAGTTTGTTAACAATTATCACCCTTATTGGTCAAATTGAGTGATAAGTTTTAATCATTGACAATAAAACAATGAACAATTGATAAAATTCTATTCTTCATTAACTTGAGTCTTTCTTTCTCGTAATTTATCCTTGAAAATGACCAAAACTATCGTTATTAAAATCGGTACATCTAGCTTAACTCGCCCTGAAACAGGAAATTTAGCCCTTTCCACTATTGCTTCTTTGGTGGAAACCCTCACTACTTTGAGGCAAAAAGGTTATCAAGTTATTTTAGTTTCTTCAGGGGCAGTTGGTATTGGCTGTGTACGTCTTAACCTTAAAGAAAGACCACGAAAAATGAATTTTAAGCAAGCGGTAGCGGCGGTAGGTCAAGGAAGGTTAATTAGAGTTTATGATGATTTGCAGAAATTACTTGATCAGATGCAGGATTATG
>CAZWLZ010000410.1:0-2917 GCA_964634505.1 uncultured bacterium
GGTAGGAGCATTTTTATTTAAAGCGATTAAAATTTGTTCTGCGGTGGGATGATCATAACGTTGCAATAAATTTTGATAGACAGCAAATCTTTGATGTGTAACTCTTAAGCCTTTCTTTTTTAGCGTTTCAATGATTTTTTCTGTTTCTTTTTTCATTGTTAATTCTTTTTTTGTATATTTTTTTATAGCCATTTGTTAATTGCTTCAAACTTCAAACAAGTATTGTTAAATCTTTCTTTTTATTTTATCTTTGATGGCGATCTCCATACTTTTCAACTTATTAATAAAAGTTATATTAATGTTACAAAATTAATTAATTTATATTTCTAAAATAACACTTTTTTTTTATAGAGAACAATTATATAAAAAAAATCAAAATTATTCTTGACAAATTCCAAGATAAGAATTATTCTTAGAAAAGAACAATAAAACAAACAAATTATCTTAATTGAAATAGGAAAAATAACTATGACCATGATCCAAACTGTACCAGATGTAGTATTTAAAACCCGTGTGCGTGATGAATCAGTAGAAGGTAGTAATCCTTACCGTTGGGAAGATAAAACAACTAAGGATATTTTCGCAGGTAAAAAAGTAGTAGTTTTCTCCTTACCCGGTGCATTTACTCCAACTTGTTCATCTAATCATCTTCCTCGTTACGAAGAATTATATGAAGAATTTAAAGCGTTAGGAGTTGATCAAGTAATTTGTTTATCCGTAAATGATGCTTTTGTAATGTTTCAATGGGGTAAACAAATAGGGGCGAAAAACGTATTTTTATTACCTGATGGTAGCGGTGAATTTACTCGCAAAATGGGAATGTTAGTTGATAAATCTAATATTGGTTTTGGCATGCGTTCTTGGCGTTATTCTATGTTAGTAAATGATGGTAAAATTGAAAAAATGTTTGTTGAACCTAATTTTGCTGACAACTATGGAGATGATCCTTTTGAAGTATCTGATGCTGATACTATGCTCGCCTATTTAAAAGGAGTTGAACCTACTGGAGTTTCTTCACCTCGTAAAGCTTTTGAAGGCTAAAAAATAGAAAAAACAAGCAAGTTACATGATAAAAAAAGGGCATTAATGCCCTTTTTTTATCACAAAATATTACAAATTATTAAATAAGAAGTTGAGGAGTAAGGATACTATCGAGAAAGAAACAACTTTGCCCTTATTAAGGGGGTTAAGAGTTAGGATTGTCTATAGTATCCCGTTTTTTACTATGGGTAAATAAAAAAAATTATAAAAAAACATTATACAATTTACTATTTTTAATAATCCGTTTTTTCAATAAAAGCTCGAATATCATTAAGATCAATATAACTATCAGTAGCATTACGCAACTCTCTAGCAATCATTCCTTCAGTGGAAACCACTGTAATATGAGTATTTTTAGATCGTAGTAATTCTACAGCCCTTTCAAAATCACCATCGCCACTAAATAAAACTACTCGGTTATATTGTTCAACCGTGTTAAACATATCCACCACAATTTCAATATCTAAATTAGCTTTTTGAGAATATTTGCCTGAAATTTCGTCATAAAATTCTTTTAAAGTTTTCGTTCTAACTGTATATCCTAAACTAATTAAAGCATCTCGAAAACCTCTTTGATCTTGAGAGTCTTTTAAACCAGTGTACCAAAAAGCGTTAATTAATCTGATAGTAGGGTCTTGGGTAAAATAGTCTATCACACGACGGGGATCAAAAAACCAATTATTTTTTTGTTGGGCATAAAACATATTATTTCCATCAATAAAAATAGATAATCTATCTCTTACATAAAAACTTTTACTACTAATATCTTTTTGTTTATTAATATTACCATTATTTTCTATTTTATTTTCATAATTTGAAATAGAAGAAGGATAATTAACACTAGGATTATAAATAGGGGGAGGGTTTAAAATTAATTCTGGATTGGTATTGAACTTATTATTAAGATTATTAAATATCGCAAGATTTCCATTTATATTATTATTTGAATCTACATTTTCATGTAAATCCTGTTCAAGATTGATATTAAGATTATCCATACAAAATAGGTTTATTTATATAATTTTTATTAGTTAAAAATAAAATAGTTAGTTTAATTAACTATTTTAGCAATATTACAGATGATAATTGACAAGTAAGAATTGATAATTTTTTAAGAAAAAGATGCTTAATTAATTAGTGAAATGTTTTTATTAAATTTGATACGAACACCAATCACTCCAGCCACCAACATATAATTTAGTGTTTGTATATCCTACCATTGCTAAAGACCATAAATTAATACAAGCGGTTACCCCTGAACCACAATAAACAATAATTTCTTGATAGTTTTCCAAGGGTTGCCAATATTCTTTTTGTTGAGTTAGGGAAATGATATTACTATTTTGATCGGTTATATTTTGCCAAAAGTAGTTCACTGAATTGGGTATATGTCCAGCTATAGGGTCGATTGGTTCAACTTTTCCTTGATGGCGATCGCCAGAACGAGAATCCACTAACACGACATCAGCAGAATATTGAATTTGTTTAACTCTCTCAATATCTACTACCAAATCAGAATTTATTTCAGGAGTAAATTCACCAACAGAGGAAACAAGGGGTAAATCATTAGTTACAGGAAAATGATCATTTAACCAACCTGGCCAACCACCATCAAGTAAAGCAACCTGATTATGCCCTAAATAACGTAATAACCACCATAAACGACCAGAAAAAGCAAAACGAGAATCATCATAAATTATAATAGTCGTTTCATTTTTAATAACCCCTATTTCTTCTAATTTACTAGCAAAACTAACCAAATCAGGCAAAGGATGTCGTCCGCCATGGCGTTGTTTTGGACTAGAAAAATCTTGATCTAAATTAAAATAAAAAGCATTCTCAATATGACTTTCGAGATATTGATCATAGCCCCAAC
>CAZWLZ010000411.1:0-2902 GCA_964634505.1 uncultured bacterium
TCTTGGTGCTGGGGGAATACCAGTTAACAGAAATTTACCCAAACTTTTATTATCTCTAGCCATGGCTCTTTCACCTTGAAGTACATGGACTTCAACCGATGTTTGCCCATCGGCAGCCGTTGAAAATATCTGTCCCCTACTGGTTGGGATGGTGGTATTACGTTCAATTATTTTAGTAAATACTTCCCCTACAGTTTCTAAACCGATAGAAAGAGGGGTAACATCCAACAATAATAAATCTCTGACTTCTCCGCCTAAAACTCCTCCTTGTACCGCAGCTCCCAAAGCCACCGCCTCATCAGGATTAACGGAACGATCAACTGGTTTTTTATGGCCAAAATAATCTTCAATTCTTTTTTGAATCATGGGCATTCTAGTTGAACCTCCCACTAAAACAATACGATCAATTTGGTCTAATTTTAACTCCGAATCTTTTAAGGCTTGCTCTAAAGGAGGGATAATTTCTTCTACTAAAGAAGCAACTAATTCTTCTAATTTATCTCTGGATAACTCTGTTTCTAAGTGTTTAGGACCACTTTCATCAGCAGTAATAAATGGTAAATTAATAGAGGTATCAGATAAATTAGATAATTCAATTTTAGCTTTTTCAGCGGCCTCTCTTAATCGTTGTAAGGCCATTTTGTCAACTCTTAAATCAATGCCCTCTTGTTCTTTAAAAGTTTCAATCAACCAATCAACTATAATTGCATCAAAATCATCTCCCCCCAACTGATTATTCCCAGAAGTGGAAACAACCTCAAAAATACCGTTTCCTAATTGTAAAATGGAAACGTCAAAAGTACCTCCGCCTAAGTCAAATACCAGAATATGTTGATCTATTTCTTGTTTATCTAAACCATAAGCTAAAGCCGCAGCTGTGGGCTCATTAATAATTCTTAAGACTTCTAACCCAGCAATAACTCCAGCATCTTTAGTTGCTTGACGTTGAGCATCGGTAAAATACGCTGGTACAGTAATTACGACTTGATGAACGGATTCACCTAAAAAACTTTCGGCATCGGTTTTTAATTTTTGTAAAATCATGGAAGAAATTTCTTGAGGAGTATAGCTTTTTCCTTGAATATCAATATTAACAGTGCTATCTTTTCCTTTAATGGCTTTGTAGGTTATTCTTTTTCGATCATCTTCCGTTTCTTCCCAACGTCTGCCGATAAAACGCTTGATACTATATACGGTGTTTTCTGCATTAGTGACTGCTTGTCGTTTAGCTAATTGACCAACTAACCTTTGATTTCCTTTACCAAAGCCCACAATACTTGGGGTAGTCCTAGAACCTTCTTGATTAGTAATTATGATAGGTTTTCCTCCCTCTAATACGGCAACACAGCTATTAGTTGTTCCTAAATCAATTCCGATAACTTTTCCCATAATCTGCCCTTTCCCCAATAATTGTGAATATTTTAATTATTTTAAAAAACTTGGTTGTATTTTGCCCATAAATAGAGTTTCTTTTACAACCAAATCATTTTAATTAATTTTTTTCGTTTACAGATAATTCCTCGGGTGAATTTTCTGAGCTTAAATTTTCTTCTATGGGAGCAGATACTTTGACCATAGCGTGACGTAGCACTTCTTCTTTGAGTAAATAACCTCTTACTAATTGATCTAGTACAATTCCTTCCGGATGCTCATTAGTTGGCTCTCTAAGCATAGCTTCGTGGTAATTTGGATCAAAAGGTTGCCCTTCTGGACGCATGGCGGATACTCCAATTTTTTTTAAACTTTCAACTAAATTTTTATAAACTCCTTGATAGCTTTTGTGAATAGTCATTTCACCTTCCCCATTTGGTTTTATTTGAGTTCTAGCTCTTTCAAAATTATCTACTACTGGTAATAATTCAATAATAGTTTTCTTTTTGATTTGTTGTTCTAATTCTTCTTTTTCTTTGGTTGTTCTACGTCGAAAATTCTCAAAGTCGGCTACTATTCTTAAATATTGAGATTTATTGATTTCGTTTTCTTCTGTTTTATTAATTAGTTGTTGTTCTAAATCATCTATTTTTGCTTGTAGTTCGGCGATCGCCATTAGAGAAGAATCCTCAGTTAATACTTCTACTTTGTTCTCTAAATTAGATTCTTCTAAAACCTCAGATTTAACATCAGAAATATTATTTTCAACTAAATTTTCTAACTCTTGTTCATTACTTTGATTATTTTCTATACCTAAATTCTCTTCAGGTGGTTGAACTTCTAAGGGTTGTTGTTCTTCTTGTAAAATGTCAGAATTTAGCTCTAAATTATCGTTAATATTATTCACAGTCCTTTCTTGTTTACTTTCTAATTGATTATCTTTAAGTATTTAAAATTATTCTAATTGAATTATAATATTTAATTACAACCTAATATTATAAGTTTTAATGAAAATTTATTATTCATTATTTTTCAAGAAATTATCATAAAGCAAGGTAAACAATGCTCATCAATTGAAAATATAATTTACTATACTGTAAATATCGAAGAAATCAACTTTTCGGATTAAAGTATAATCAAAAAACTGTAGTAAGATAGTTATCAATTTTATTGTTTTTGATCAGAAAAAAAGTCAAGTTTTTTTTACACTTGACTAAATAAAAAAAATAAATTAATTCAAATCCCTTAACTTATGGAAAAAAGATTAGTTTCTTGAGGAATCCCTACTTGTAAAAATTTTTGATAAATTAATTCTTTAAAAATAGTAAAATCATTTTCCCATTCATTAATTTTGGCTATTAAATCCATCAAAATTTGAGATTGGGAAACATTAGAAAAACCATAATTAAAATTACCAGCAAATAACACAGCTGAAGTAACTTCATCATTAGGTTGCTGTAATCTAGCTGGATTAATATTTAAACTTAATTGACATTTTTCTAATTGATAAAATAAGTTTAAAGCTGCTTGG
>CAZWLZ010000412.1:0-2875 GCA_964634505.1 uncultured bacterium
GTCTGTCGCCCCAGAAATTGTTGCACCTAATCTATTAACTTCTTTTAAATATTCTAATGCTTCTGAGGTGATAATTTCACCTGCCATTAAAATTGGAATACCAGGGGGATAAGGGCAAATTATTTCCGCACTAATTTTACCAACACTTTGCTCTAATAAAATTGTTTCATTTTTGTGAAAAAATGCTTCACGAGGAGACATTTTTAAAGTTGCATATTTTGGTAAATAAGTAAAGTTAAATAAAGATATTTTTTGATTTTTTTTATATTTTTTTAATTTACTAAAAGCTGTTATTAATTGCTCAATATCTTGTTGATTATTACCAATAGAAATTATAAAAGTTAAACCAGTATAGGATGGTAATTCTGCTGTTACTTGTAATTGTTGATCTAAAATCTTGTCAACTTCATAACCAGTTAATCCTAATGCTGTTACATTTATAGTCAATCTAGTAATATCTAAATCTGTAAATTTATTTTGAAAATTCTCTTTTTTAAAAACTAATAAATTTTCAATTTTACTAATTTTTTCTATTGCTTGATTTGCTAAATTAATTGTATTATTAAGCAAATTTTTCCCATTAATTGCCATTTGTTGTCTAGCTGAATCTAAAGAGGCTAAAAGCAAAAAACTAGGACTAGAAGATTGTACTAATTTTAAAGCATTACTAACAGCAATTGGATCAATTTTTTCTCCTCGAATATGTAACATTGATGCTTGAGTTAACGCACCTAAAACTTTATGACTTGATTGTATAGTCAAATCTGCACCACATTCTAACGCCGATGGAGGTAATTCTTGATGAAAATGAAAATGCGCCCCATGGGCTTCATCTACTAACAAAGGAATATTATTATCTTGAGTTATTTTGGCGATCGCCACTAAATCATTACAAACACCATGATAAGTAGGATAAACCACCATTACCGCTTTAACATCAGGATGTAGTTTTAAAGCGTTTTGTATGTCGTGTGAAGTAATGCCGTAACTTAAATCAAAAAGAGGATTATATTCGGGGTTAATAAAGATAGGAATTGCACCCGAAATAATCAAACCAAAAATAGCAGATTGATGAATATTACGAGGCAAAATAATTTTATCACCTGGTTTACAAGTAGCAACAATAGCAGCCACAATACCACAAGTTGAACCATTAATGAGAAACCAAGTTTGATCAGCAGAAAAGGCTTTTTGTGCTAAAATTTGAGCTTCTAAAATAACACTTTCAGGGGCAAACAAATTATCTAATTCTGGTAATTCTGGTAAATCAGCTTTAAAGACTAAATTACCCATTAAATCTTGCAAATTAGGATTAATTCCTTGCCCTCTTTTATGACCGGGTACATAAAAAGCAGCATGATTTTTATTTGATAATTCTTTTAATTTATCTACAATTGGCGTTTTAAATTGAGCATTTTGCATCTATTTATTTTTTACGAATTAGTATTAATAAGAATAAAAAAAATTAAGACTTTAATAAATTAAAATTAATAAATAAAGCATTACAATAAATTAAGCCATAATACCTATGAGGAAGCCAATAGGCTAGATCATAAAAGGCATAAAATCTAAAACCTTTTTGATACAAATAATCATAAATTAAAGGGAAAAAAGTATGTCTTTTATCCGAAAGATTAAAGCCAACTTCACTAATAATAAATGAGATATTTTTATCATTTAAAAATCTTTCCGCACCTTGTAAAACTTCAAAATCAAAACCTTCGGTATCAGTTTTTAAAATATCAATTTTATTAATATTTTCTTGTGAACAAAAACTATCAATTGTTTTAATATTAATTACTTCTAAATTCTGTGAAATATTTTGATTATTAGTATTAATTAAATCTAATAAAGAATTTTGTTCAGAGTTATCATTTAATTGAATTTCTTTTGAAGTATTACTATTACCTAAAGCATGATTAAAACAGGAGATATTTTGATAGTTTTTAGTGTTATTTTCTAATAGTTGAAATGTATTTTTAATAGGTTCAAAAGATACAATTTTACTATGGGGAAATTGTTTATTAAAATACAAAGACATATTCCCTACATTTGCACCCACATCAAAAATTGTTTTTATATTTGCTTGGGGAGTTAATCTTTGTATATCGGAGGCTAAATCCCATCCAGAAGGAAAGCCTTCAGGAGATACTTTTTTATAAATGTTAAGACTTAAGTCAGTAATAATATTTTTTAATTTTTTTTTCAGTGATGACATATTTATAATTTTATTTCAATAGAAATTTTCTTAATTCATTACTTATTTCGGGCAAGATGCCTATTCCACAAAAAATAATTAATTTCTTTTTTTCTTAATCTGAATTTAATATTTTTTTTCTGTAAAATCTAATTAATTATAATTAAATTTATTTTGTTCGTTTTAATGAAAATAACATAATATGACTAATTCTGAAATTAAACAAATGTTCTTTTCGCAAAATCAAAATGTTGCTTTTTTGGGTTTAGGCACGATGGGTATTCCCATGGCAATCAATTTGGTAAAAAATGGGTTTATAGTAAAAGGCTGGAATCGTACAACAAATAAACCTAGTCTGGAAATTGCTAAAAATGCTAATGTCATCATTGTTAATTCTCTTCAAGAAGCAGTTAATGATGCTGATATTATCTGTATTTGTGTTAGTGATGTGGCTGATGTGAAAAGTGTAATTTTTAAGGAAAATGGTGTTATTAATTATGCTAAAAAAAATGCTCTGATTATCGATTTTAGTACTATTGGAGCAAAAAATGCTCAAGAAATTGGCCAACTTTTACAGCAAAATAATTTACGTTTTCTTGATGCCCCTATTTCTGGGGGTGATATTGGCGCTAAAAATGGTACTTTAACCATTATGGTAGGCGGTGATGAAAAAGATTT
>CAZWLZ010000413.1:0-2867 GCA_964634505.1 uncultured bacterium
GAAAATTGTAAAACTTGCTTGTTAATAAATCTATAACTAGCAACTTGGGTTAGTAATATAAAATTGCAAAAAATGGTTTAAAGTATAGAAAAGTAATTTAAACTTAATTAACTCAACTTGATTTATGAATATGCAAGAAATATTAGAAATTATAGATCAGTTGATCCTTAAACATACTAAAGAACCGATAAGTGATTTACAAAAAGCTATTATTCTCGGAACTTTTGATAAAAAGACATATTCAGAGATAGGAGAAGATCATTATGTGAGTGAAGATCATGTTAAAAGAGTTGGTGCCGAATTATGGGATAAATTAACAGCTATTTTAGGTGAAAAAGTAAAGAAAAAGAATCTTAAATGGGTTATTGAGAAAAATCAAAGATATAATGGCTCAATTTTAATTCAAAATGATGGAACTTTTCATAAAGTTAACTTTTGTACGAATACACCTAATCATCAAGCAAAATCGCCTCAAAATCATCAAGACAATAATAATAACGAAAATAAGCAACTACAATTAAAAGAAGATTTAAGGGAAATACCTAATCTAAATTCATTTTATGGACGCATAGCAGAATTAACAAATATTAGTAATCAAATTTTAGATCAAAAAACTCGTTTAGTAAGTATTTTAGGAGTAAGTGGCATTGGCAAAACTGCTTTTACACTTCAGTTAATTGAACAAATAAAAACTAACTTTAATTATGTTATTTATCGTAGTTTAAATACCTTCCCAACTTTAACCGAAATTACAGAAGATATTATTAAATTTATATCACCAGAAGAAGCTAATAAATTAAATATTAATAAATCAAATCAATTATCATTACTTAAAACTCATTTATCTAAATATCGTTGTTTAATTATTCTCGATGATGTGCAAAAAATTTTTATCACAAGAAAACTAGCAGGAAATTATCAATCAGACTATGAAGATTATGGTGAATTATTCACAATAATTACTCAATTTACTCATGAAAGTTGCTTAATTTTAGTAAGTCAAGAATTACCCTTAGAATTAGTTAATTTAGCAGAAGAAAACCCTTATTATAGTGGGTTATTATTAACAGGTTTAGGTGAATCAGCCAAAGAAATTTTGCAAAAAAAAACAATTATTAGATGAAGAATGGGATTATTTGATTAATCTTTATCAAGGCAATCCTTACTATTTAAAGATAATTGCTAGAGTGATTAAAGAATACTTTTTAGATAGCGTCAAAAATTTTTTAGCGTCGAATCAACAACCATTTTTAGATGAAAAAATAAAGTTGATTTTAAAACAGCAATTAAATCGATTAACGGAAGTAGAAAAAGAGATTTTATCAGTATTAGCGCAGGAAAATAAGTCCATAATTTCTTTTAATCAATTACAATTATTAGTAAAAGTTCTCGATTTAATCGATAATATTAAGTCTTTAAAACGACGAAATTTAGTCAAACAAATACAATTAAATGAGAATGAAATTGTTTTTGAAATCAGTCCCATTTTACGAGAATTTTTATTAACTCTTAGTTAGATAAATTTAAGTTAAGATTGAATTTGATACATTTAAGGCATAAAATTATGACCACCATCTTAGAAACATCAACTGAAAATTTAAAGTTATCTGGTATTAGTTGGGAAACTTATACTCATCTTTTGGATGACTTAAATAAACAACATCGTTTACGCTTAACGTATAATCGTGGTAATTTAGAAATTATGTCACCTTCACCTGAACATGAACATTATAAAAAAGTAGTAGGGCGTTTTGTAGAGACTTTAGCTGAAGAGTTAGACATTCGCATCGAACCTTTTGGTTCAACTACTTTTAAGCGTTTAGGCTTTAGTGGTGCCGAACCTGATGAATGTTTTTATGTGACAAATATTGATTTAGTAAAAAATAAGAAAAGATTTGAAGGGAATGAACAACCTGCCCCAGATTTAGTAGTAGAAATTGATATTACCAGTAGTAATAAAGATCGTTTGGCTGTATATCAAGATTTAGGTGTGCCAGAAATTTGGATTTATGATGGTAATTCTTTTCAAATTATGCAGCTTAATCACGGGGAATATAAAGCGTCACCCACAAGCTCAATTTTTCCTAATTTGCCTTTATTAGAAATTGGTAATTTTCTTAAACAAGTAGGAGAAGTAGATTATTTAGATTTAATTAAAATGTTTCGTTTATGGGTAAGAAAAAAAATCGATAATTAAAAGCGAAAGTTTTGTTGTCATTTTAATAACTTTTTGACAGCATTTTTGATCAAAAATGGCGGTAATTGAATTTATTTTTTCATGGCTAAAGTTAAACCATCTCCAATAGGAAGTAAACTCATATTGACACGAGAATCTTGATAGATTTTTTCATTTAATGCCCTAATATGTTTAGTTTGCTTATCTTGTATCGTCACATCCGCTACCCTACCATACCATAGAGTATTATCTATTAAAATTAATCCCCCTTGTTTTAATAACTCTAAAGATTTTTCATAATACAAATCATAATTAGTTTTATCCGCATCAATAAAAATAAAATCAAAAGTTTCATTTTCCCCATTATCACTTAATCTTGCCAAGGTTTCCAAAGCAGGGGCAATATTTAACTCTATTTTGTGACTTAAATTTGCTTTTTGCCAATAATTAATAGCTGTTTTCGTAAATTCTTCACTAATATCACAAGCAATTAGTTTACCATCTTCAGGTAAAGCATTGGCGATCGCCAAAGAACTATAACCAGTAAAAACACCAATTTCTAAGGCTTTTTTTACCTTTAATAATTGTATCAGTAATGCCATAAATTGTCCTTGTTCGGGAGAAATTTGCATTCTTCCCTGAGAATGTAAAGAAGTTTCTTCCCTTAACTGTTTTAAAAGAGGAGATTCCC
>CAZWLZ010000414.1:0-2865 GCA_964634505.1 uncultured bacterium
ATACGACTACTTTGAATAATCCTAATTTATATCAAGCGTTGTAACCCCCCTAACCTCCCCTTGGCTGTTTCATTCTAAAGAAAAAGCGATAATTATAGGGAGAATGGGTGATAGGGAGATAGGGTAATGATGACAACAGTATATATGGCTGAAAAATATCACAAATTAATTAATAATCACGAAGAATTAGCAGTTTATAAAATTGTTTTTGAGACGGGGATGACAATTTTTGAAATAGCTCAAATTTTTCCTAATGTCGAAAAAAAACTAAATTTGTTGATTTTTCCTCTATTACTTCTTTTTCCCCCTAATTCCCCATTTCCCTATCTCCCCATTTGTTTTACTTGAGAATGAAACAACCCTACCTTTTAAAAGGGGTTGGAGGAATAAAACCATTGATCGCCAAAGGTATAGCACTACGGGTTATTGTTAAGACATAACATAGAAATATTGTCTGCCATGTCTTTTTAAAACTGATTTTAAAATGTCCTAACGTTAGTTGGTAGTGCTCTACTAGAATAGAGAAAAGGAACTCGATAATCTCTCCAATTACCAACTCCATTAAAAGCCCCTCTTGAATAACGTTTGGCTTGCTATTGCCGATAGGGGATATTTGGATACTTTTTTAGCTTCAATTATTCCTGCTAATAGCCCATTAACGATTAACAGATAATCCGCTTTACCCGTTACTAGGGGATACTCTTCCACCCAATAACCATTTAATTTGCTGATGTCTAAACCTTGATAATATTTACACCCTTTCCATCCCAGTTGTTCTAAAACTCTATATATGCCTAATTCTCTGGTTATTTGTTCCGACTGTGTTGAGGATTTAGTCTTGTTATCTTGTGATTTATCTTGCATTTTTTAATCCGTCAACTTTGCCTCTAGGTGTTGGGAAATATGATCTAGCAGTAAAGGGACAAAAGTGTTTCCCTAAATGACAGTATTATTGCCACTCTCTAGGTCAAATTCTACAACATTAAGGTAGTAAAATTCTTTTTTTTGAAAATAATTAAAGGCGGCACCCAGATTTGAACTGGGGATAAAGATTTTGCAGACCTCTGCCTTACCACTTGGCTATGCCGCCGTTTTTCCTAGCTATACTATCATAACTGATAATTAGTTAAAATGACAAGTTTTTTGCCTTTAATTTAAAAATTTTTTGATTAGCTAACTTGATTTAATAAATTAATCTGGTAATCTCATTTCTTTTAATCCATTTTTAGCCATATTAAAAATCAAAAATCCAAGAATAGTTAATAATAAAATTGGTAACCAAATATTAGACCATCCAGCGCCTCTTACAAAAGCATCACGAGTAATAAGAATATAATAATGAGGAGGTACAAAGTAAGGAATTATGGATAAGACAAAAGGTAAATTATCAATAGGATAAAGAAAACCAGAAAAAACAAAAGTTGTTAAAAATACGATGGGAGAAATGCCTTGAATTGCACCAATTTGATTATTACTTTTAACTCCAATCATTAAGCCTAAACTTACACTGCTAATTAAAAATAAAATAGTACCAATTATTAATGAACTTGGTTCAATTATTAAGTTTAAGTTCCAAATTAATCTACCTATTATCATTACTAAGGATGCTTGACCAATGCCAATGGTAATATAAGTTAATAATTTTCCTAATAAAAATTCAGTAGCACTTATTCCAGAACTATATATTTGTATTATTGTCCCTTTTTCTTTTTCTCTTGCTACACTTAAAGCGGCTAATAAAGAAGGATATAACCATAATACAATGCCATAAACTCCGGGTAAAATATAAAGGGATTCTTTTCTACCCGGATTAAACCAAAGTCTTGCTTTGGTGATGATGTTATTGGAAGGCAATTTTATGTTTATTCTGTTTAAAAAATCCGTAGTAATTATTTGAATACTATTACTAATAATCCTAGCATTATTAACGTCTGACCCATCAATTATTACTTGAATATTATTAGGTGAATTTAGTTTTATTTTGCGGCTAAAATCAGGGGGAATAATAATAGCAACTTTAGCAATTCCTTGATCAATTATTTTTTCTGGTTTATTGTTTTCTGATGTATTTGATTGAAAAAAAGAAGGGAAATGACTAATTTTTTTAAATTGATTGGTGGCATAAATATTATCGATATAACTTCTACTTAAAAAACTTTGATCTAAATCTTGAATAAAAATAGGAATATTTTTTGCTTCTAAACGAACGGCAAAGCCAAATATGAATAATGTTATTATGGGTAAAATAAATGCTAATGCTAAAGTAAGTTTATCTCTTCTAAACTGTCTAAATTCTCTTTGACATTGTGCTAATATTCTATTCATATGATTAAAAAATTCATAGTTATTAAAAAATACACAGACAAGATGTCTGTGTCACGTCACAATAAAATATTAATTTATTCGTCTTAAAAAAACTTAAATATTGCAAACAAAAGATTAAAGTAAATCGATTTGACGACAAATGATGCCAACTAAAGCGGCGAATAAAGTAATACTTAATGCAATGATGGGATTTTGTCCTTGAGTAACAGCAAAAGAGGTAACTATTCCAGCACCTAAACCAGCTATTAATCCAGCGTTTACTAAATCTTTATTCTGATTATCGTACATAATGGTTTTGTGGTTAGTATTATTTGTAAATTCAACTTATCATTTACTTTTATTTTTGTGACCATTTTGTAAGAAACCTTTAATTTTTGCTATATTTCTTCACAATTAATTTATATTAGACTTGTTGTGAAATAAGTTAAGACAAAATAGAATTAAAGAAAAAATGTCCAAAAATTGAAATTACGTTAGACAGTAAGGCTGAAGATAAAAAGAATACTGGAAAACGATAGACTATTAAGAGCCACCACAGGA
>CAZWLZ010000415.1:0-2858 GCA_964634505.1 uncultured bacterium
TTGCATGTGTTAGGCATACCGCCAGCGTTCATCCTGAGCCAGGATCAAACTCTCCGTTTTAATTCTTTTCTCACTACTAATAGTGGTACTTACAATTTTCCTGTTACTCTGTTTTACAGATTCTTTTTGTTTATTTCTTTGACAAGGTTAGTATTTCTACTCGCATTCAAACTATTGATTTGTCTAGGTTCTGACGGCTTTTACCTCTTTCGTTGGTTTCAACCGCACGTTTACTACTATAACTAACTCCTTTTTTTTTGTCAAGGGCATTTATTAAATTTAAGATTTTTCTTCTCAAACACAGACTATTCTAAAGCCCACAAAATTATAATTGGAATCAGGTGCATAACTACTACGTTTCGCACTACGACAGTAACTACCAGTCAAAGACCATGAACCTCCTCTAACGGCTCTAGGTTGATTTTTCATATTGGAATAATATGGGCTTCCATCAGTTGGTTTTGATTGATAACTAGTAGAATAATGATCTTCACACCATTCCCAAACATTTCCGTGCAAATCATATAATCCAAAATTATTAGGAGAAAAAGTATCACTTGGAGTTGTTTTTTTTGAATATTTCCCTGTTGCTTTTGTTCCATATCCAGTTCTACCGTCATAATTAGCTAAATCAGTAGTTATCATTTCTCCAAAGAAAAATGGTGTTGTTGTTCCAGCTCGACAAGCATATTCCCATTCTGCTTCTGTGGGAAGACGATATTGTCTATTTGTTTGTTTTGTAAGTCTTTGGCAAAATTCTATGGCATCATACCAAGATATTTTTTCAACGGGTAGATTATCGCCTTTAAAGTTAGATGGATTAGGATTCAATGTTCTATTTACTTGGGGCATAGATGCTACTATTCGCCATTGTAACTGATTAATAGGATATTTACTCATATAGAATGTTTTAATTTTTATTTTTTGTTGTGGGTTTTCATCTTTTCCTCTGTCTAATTCGTTGTTATTTGAACCTATTAAAAAAGTACCTGATGGAATATAAACCATTTCTACATTGGTATTTTCATTTAGTTTTTCTTCAAAATATTTTCCTGTTTTAGCTATTTTATTAATATTTAGACTAGAAATGAAGCCAAAGAATTTTTTTTTGGTTTCAATCGATACGCTTTCAAATTCAAAAGTTTTTATATTTAAAGGAGTTGCTTTGTTTTGATTAGTAATATCTGTTTTTTGTACTATGGTTTCATCATTTTTAATACCATTTTTTTGACTGGTAAAGGATGATGTTTGCAATAATTTAAACCATTGTTTTAAGTTTTGAGGTCTTGCCGATGGATCTATTTCCATTCCTTTTAAAATAGCTTGATTTAATTCTTCTGTTAAATTATTATTTAATTGTTTTGGAGGTATGAGAGGATTATATTGTCTTGAATTAAAAGCTGTAGGTAATTGTGCGGTGACTAATACATATAAAGTAGCAGAAAGAGAATAAATATCAGTATATACTCCAATTTGAGTAGGATTTTGATAAATTTCGGGTGCAATAAAAGCATCTAATAAATTTTGATTGACTTTTTTTTTTCGAGCTGAAAATACATCGATCGCCAAACCAAAATCATGCAATATGGGCTCGAGGGTATTTTTCTTTAAAATAATATTTTGTGGTTTAATATCTTGATGGATAAAACCATTTTGATGTAAAAGATTCAAAGCGGATCCTATTTTAGCAATAATGCTTAAAGCATCTTTATTACTGTATTTCCCATTGTGATCTAAATATGATGCTAAATCCTCCCCTTCAATGTATTCCATTACGACATAAGATTGATCATCCTTTTCAAAAATAGTTGACGACATTTTTACTAAGTTGGGGTGATGACAATTAGATAATTTTAAAAGTTCTTTTATTTTATCCTTCTCTATTTCTTGATTATTACTAGCACTTGTAATAGTTTTAATAGTGACCAATTCCCCTGTTTTTTGATCTTTAGCTTTATAAGATAAACTCCCAGTAGCTCTTAATAATATTGACTCAATGATATATTGACCTTCATTAAGTGTTGTTCCTTTTTTCCAATAACTCATATTTTTTCCATTCTTTATTTTTTTTAATTCACTATAATTATAAATTTATCTTCAAGACAATATTCTTAATTGATTATTATATTTAAATCAATTTAAGTGTAGAAATAATCAATTTTTTTGACTTAAATCTTCAATTTATAATATTGCTATTTTGTAGTTATATTCAATAAAAGTTTAGTTTCCCGTTAATTTCACCATACCAATACCTCCAAAATATAATCCTAATACAGCCCCAGCTAATAGTGACTGTGTTAAAGGATCTGTTGATGGTGTAATAATTGCTCCTAATACCACTGCCATAACTATGATATAACGCCATCCTGATAACATGGTTTTTGATGATACAATTTTTAATGATCCTAATAAAAGTTGTATTACAGGAATTTGAAAAGCTAAACCAGTTGAAAACATTAACAGTAAAACAAATTTAAAATATTTATCAATTGACCATAATTGTTCAACAACTTCTGCACCATAATTTACAAAAAAGTTTAAAGCAGCTGGAATTAATATTCCATAAGCAAAACCTAAACCTACAATAAATAAAATAGTTGAACCTAAGACAACTGGTGTTATTAGTTTTCTTTCTCTTCTTGTTAATCCGGGTATCACAAATTGCATTATTTGCAATAAAATGAACGGACTAGATATTAATAACCCACTATAACCAGCCACTTGCATTGAAACAAAAAAGAATTCTCCGGGGGCAAGTTGTAAAAATTTTACGTCTCCAGCTGGTATTTCTAACCATTGCACAATTGGTTTAACAAAAATAAAACAAATAACTATTCCAATGAAGACAACGATTAATA
>CAZWLZ010000416.1:0-2853 GCA_964634505.1 uncultured bacterium
GTCGTGAGAGTTCGAGTCTCTCTTTGCCCACTTTTGATTACAGGCAGGATAGTTCTTCTAGTTTTATGGAGTAAAGAAAATATTTTGTAATATTTCTTTATAGATAAGCTAAAGATTACGAAATATTGTTAATATTTGATCTGTAAATCAATTAGTATTGTCAACTTTGCTGAATTTAGATAATAAATAATATTATTCATCAAAGATAATTATGAGAGATTTTTTTTGATCAATATAACGATACTTTAAATTTATAGACTTTTTTCGTCTTATTTTTGTGTAGTTTCGTCTATTGAAAAAACTCTAATTAATACCAATACTATAAAGTAAAAAATAAGAAAAAAAATGACAACTTACCATTATATTTTAGCTAGTCAACAATTTTTATTAAAAGACGAACCTTTTGAAGAAGTGTTAAGAGAAAGATATGCTAATTATAAAGAGAATAACAAAGAAATTGATTTTTGGTTAGTAAAACAACCAGCTTTTCTCGAAGCTCCAGAAATGAAAGAAATTAAAGCTAAATGTCCTCAACCTTGTGTAGCAGTAATTTCTACCAATGAACAATTTGTTACCTGGTTAAAATTACGCTTAGAATATGTACTAAAAGGATTTTTTGAAGCACCATCGGAAAATATTACTGAAGCCTTAGCATCTTCTAATCAATAAATTTTTGAAAAATACTTTTACTGTATTTTAATTTAGCAAGATAATTATCCTGATTACTTCTATAAAAAAAACAAGGGGTTTAAACCCCTTGCCTAAATCATTTAGTCAATTTTTGGTTTAACTAAAGGTCGTCTTTTTAATGGTCTTCTTCCCAAACGAGCTGTTTTTTCAGACATTTCTAAACTTTTAGATGCAAAATCTCTGGAATTATTGATCAATTTATCTTCACCATAAAGTTCTAAATAAAGAATATCTCCAGCTATATCTGCTGCTGTCTGTAATACAGTTTTAACGGCATGAATATTACGTCCCCCACGCCCGTAAATTCTACCTTTGTCTTCTGCTTCAATAGCTAAACGAATCCATATTTTTTTTGTGCTTTTTAGATATTCACAATCAAAAACTAAAAATTCTGATGATTCGCAAAAAGGTTGAATCAAAAAATTAATTAATTCTTGATAATTAGGATTATTAACTGATGTAGAATTTAACTTCAAATCCGAATTAGGCATTTACTTGTTCAAAAACTTTTGCTTTTTCCAAAATTCTGCGGACGGAATCAGAAGGTTGCGCCCCTTGTTTTAATCTTTGTACGATATGAGGAACATTTAATCTTGTTTCATCATTTCTAGGATTATAAAAACCTAATTCTTCAATCGGTCTGCCATCACGACGACTAGCACTATCAATTGCTACAATGCGATAACTAACTTCTCTTTTCTTGCCTAACCTTTTCAAACGTAATTTTACCATGGTAATTATATTTATGCTAAATCTTAGATTGTAACTTATTTCTGTTATTCAAAACTTATTATTTCCAACTTTACTATAATACAAGATTTTTGACTAAATTGTAAAAAAAGTTTTTCTTT
The DNA here is from genome assembly GCA_964634505.1 of uncultured bacterium. Classification (GTDB taxonomy): domain Bacteria; phylum Cyanobacteriota; class Cyanobacteriia; order Cyanobacteriales; family Cyanobacteriaceae; genus CAZWLZ01. The sequence continues at coordinate 1,542 of CAZWLZ010000416.1, forward strand.
GATAATTTTTTGAAATTTTAATTAAAATAATGGCATAATAAATTGAAATTTATTATATTATGAAATTATTATGAGTGAAGAAAAATCGAAAGTTGCACAAATCATTGAAGAGGCGATCGCCGATGGAGTATTATCCCGTGCTGAAAGTGAGAGAATTAAAGCAGCTATCAAAGAAGATAATTTAGTAACTAAAGAAGAAATAGAGTTATGGAATCAGTTACAAAGACAAATAGCTGAAGGGGAAATTACTATCAACTAGAAAAAAACCCCCTATTAAGGGGGTTTTTCTGCTCAGAGTTAGTAGTTATTAAAAACCTAGAAACGACTAGTATTAGGTTTGTGAACAATAAAACTCACTGTTTGACATTGTCTTAAATTGTCAAAAGCAATAACACGAACATAGCTATCTGAATATTCAGAGCGACATTCACGCACTTCATTAAGAACTTCTTGAGGAGAAGTTGCATTAAATAAAGGTAATTTCCATAAAGTCCAGTGATGATCTGAAGGTAATGGATCTTTTTCAAATTCTACGGCTGGAATGAATCCTTGATCTAACAAATATTGAATTTGTTTAACAATTTGTTGATCTGTTAAAGGAGGTAAATAAGATAAGGTTTCAAAACGACGCTCTTTTCCTAAAGTTTTCATCTGTAATATTTCCTAATAGGGTGTATTTTTTAATTTTGAGTCTCTGGTGGAGATGGTTTGTGAGTTTGAGTAAGACGCTCTAAAAGATGACGGCGATGTTCTATATTAGACTTCATTATCTCTGTTGTAACCATTTCGGGTAAAAATTCTAATACTTCTTTTGCTAAATGTTCCCTTACAGTTAAAATCCGCAATAAAAGTTCTTTATTTTCACTCATTAAACCTTCTAAATATATTTCACTATCTTGAACTTTTTGGCGATCGCTATAATCACTAAGCCAAATAGCTAACCCCGGATTTGTTTCGGAAAGTTGATCGATAATAGTTTTAACTGCTTGATAAGTGAGGTAACTTTGTAGAACTTTTGCCGTATCTTGAGCAACTTTTTTCAAAGACATAATATAATTTAGGGCTTAATTATAGGTTTTCAATTATTAAAGTTTTGAAACAGTAAATAGTTTTAATATCTTTAGTTAATATAACCGTAATAACTGTTCACCCATAACTATTAGCTAAATTTAAAGAGTGTCAACAGTATCAAACTCAAATTTAATTTCTTTCCAAAGGTCGAGGGCTGCTGCTAACTCTTGACTCCAACGGCCAGCTACACGAAGTACTTCATTTCCTTCACGATCTAAAGAACGTCCTTCATTACGAGCTT
>CAZWLZ010000417.1:0-2850 GCA_964634505.1 uncultured bacterium
GCGGCATCCTGCTCCCAAAGCAGGCGCGCTACCAAGCTGCGCTACATCCCGTAACTGTCTCTTTCAGATGATAACCTATTTTTTATGTTTTTGACAACCTTATTTATTGGAATATAATTAAGATTATCTATTTTTTACAAAAGTTAATCTTAATTAATGGGAAGTTAAAGTCTTTTTTTTCTACTTTATTAAATCTTTATATTTAAAATATTGTTCAATTAATTTTCGGTAGAATTTTGTAAATTCCATAATTTTATAAATTCTTTTACTACTTGACTTAAGCCTACTGAATGAGATGCTTTAAATAATAGGCGATCGCCACTTTTTACCTGTGTTAATAACATCTTTATCAAATCTTTATAATTGTCTGTTGTTTCCGTATAAACACTATCTGCCCCTTGAATAATATACTCAACAGCACTATCATTATTTAAAATAAATAAACCGTCTATTTCAAGTTTTTTGACCATTTCTCCTACTTGATAATGAAAAGTAGAAGAATAGTCACCCAATTCTTTCATCGCCCCTAATACGGCAATTTTTCGTTGTCCTGGAATATCTTTTAATAACTGTAAAGAAGCCAACATGGATTCTAAACCAGCGTTATAAGTTTCATCTAAAATTTCGACATTTTGATTTAATTTTTCTAGTTTTGCTCTACCTTCTGGCAAGTTAATAATTAAAGGTTTTTCTAATAAACTTAAATCTAAATTTAGCACTTTTGTTATAGCTAAAGCCGCTAAAAAATTTAAAGCATTATGATTTCCTTTTAACGGTAAAGGATAAATTTTATTATCAACTTTAATCAAATTATTGGCTATTATTTCTCCTTTTAAATCACCTCCATTTAAACCATAAGTAATAGTTTTCCCCGACCATATTTTTGAAGCAGTTTCTATTAGTAAAGGACAATCATAATTTAAAATTGCTACCCCTGAAGAATCCATTTTTTCTAATAGTTCACATTTTGCCAAAGCTATTTGCTCTCTCGATCCTAGCCTTCCAATATGGGCAGTTCCCACATTAGTTATTACCCCTATATTAGGATTAGCAATTTCTGTTAATAAAGCAATTTCTCCTCGCCCTCTCATGCCCATTTCTATTACTCCATATTGATGAGTTTTTTCTATTTGTAAAAGAGTTTTTGGCACTCCAATTTCATTATTAAAATTTGCTTCTGTTTTTAATACTTTTCCTTGAATTTCTAACACCGAACTAATTAATTCTTTAGTAGTAGTTTTGCCTACCGAACCTGTAATAGCAATGATGGGAATTGTTAATTGATTACGCCAATAATTTGCTATTTTTTGATAGGCTTCTAAAGTATTTTTTACTTTCAATAGGGGGATTTTTTTCTCTTCTTTAATGTTATAATTATAATCAACATCAACCATAATGGCGATCGCCTCTTTTCTTAGAGCCTGTTCAATAAAATTATGGCCATCAAAATTATCACCTTTCAAAGCAATGAACAATTCACCAGCAATTAAACTTCTCGTATCCGTATTAATACCTTTAACAAATTGCTCACAAAGGTCACTATCAATATTTAACAAATAAGCATCCGTAATTTTACTGATTTGATTCAAAGATAAAAAAAAACTCATAAGGGAATTCCGTATATTTAATGAGAAAAAAAAATTATATATATAGAATAAAAAAAAAATCCGTAAAAAAACTGATATTTTTCTAAAAATTTTGTTATATTATAATAGCTAATAATACCCAAAAACAATTAATACATTATCATGTGAGAGCAAAAAAGTGAAAACGCCAATTTGTAACGATCATTTAATTATAGATAGTTCAATCCATGAACAACTATTATATGATCACTTGCTCGAATCTGTTAAGAGAGAAACGCCCGAGCAAGTGTTGGAACGTTTTCAGTGCCTATTTATTAAAGCGAAAGGATATGATAACGAAAAAGTATTAAACTCCCTTGCATATATTATAAGCTCTAATTCAGCAGAGCAAAAATTTCAATTTGTTTTAAATAGATGTTGTCATATCCTCATCAACAGATGGCAACTTCTTCCTCGAACACAAGTTTATATCCCACAATTAATAAGTATTTTTGATCATATTCCTCAAAATTCTAATGGCAGATACATAAGATCATTTTCTAACAAATTACAACAATTGGTCTCAGAATTTAGAAAAAGTGATTATTATCTTCAATTAAAGCGTTTAAATCATATTCTTGCGGAGGATACAAAAAAAACTAATTCCAAAAAAGAAGAAGACTCAATTGGTACTTTAATTAACCGCTATCCCTATTTGTATAATCATTGTCTTTTAAGTGTTGATAGTAGTATTGAACAACAACAAACCGTGTATAAAGTAAAACATAAATTACAGAAAGATTTTGAAATAAATCTTTCTAAATATGTTACTTATCAAATTCGCACAGCTCAAGTAAATCGTAATCCCCAATTACTAGATAAGTCAGGTAATCAATTAATTAAGCCTGTCTCTAATCCAACTTTATTAAGTGATAAAGATTTAGGTAAAAGTTTAAAGCAATATGTAGGTACAGTAAAAAATGGACTTACCTATCAAGATTTATCAAAAAGTTTTATTACTCATACTAGTGATGTTCGTAATTATCAATTATTTAAAGATAATGTGTATGAATATGTAGTACAATCTATCGATGGAAAATATGGAAAACATAGTTTCAATAAAAGACTATATGATAAACTACAAAAAATATATCCTAAATATAATAATACTCAACCAGATGAATTTTTAAAAATGCGTACCTATAGTCAATTATTTAACTACTTAATTGTGGATAGTTCCCAAAATCCTAATCATTTAGTCTTTATGGATATGATTAGTAATATG
>CAZWLZ010000418.1:0-2841 GCA_964634505.1 uncultured bacterium
GGAATGTTTGGATTTATTAACTTCTAAAGTAGGGACTAAAAATATTGAATTAGGTTATTTAATAGATAAGAATATTCCCACTAATTTGATTGGGGATGTTACTCGTTTGCGGCAAATTTTAGTTAATTTATTAAGTAATGCCCTTAAATTTACTGACGAAGGGGAAATAATTTTAACGGTGCAAAATTGTGAGAGTATATTTTGTGATCAAAATTTTTATCATTTACTTTTTTCGGTAAAAGATACCGGCCTTGGTATTTTGCCTGATCAAATGAGTAAATTATTTAAGTCTTTTTCACAAGTAGATGCTTCCACAACTCGTAATTATGGTGGTAGTGGTTTAGGTTTAGCTATTTGTAAAAGTTTAGTAGAGATGATGGGGGGAAATATTTGGTTGGAGAGTAAGGGAGTTGTAACGGGGAATTATCCTGACCATTGGCAAGTAACCCTCAAACCTGAAGACAAAGGCAGTCTTTTTGTCTTTAATATTCCTCTCAAAGTATCATCTTTTAGTGTGGAAGAAAAATGGGATAAGGAACATTTTTTAGAGGGAAAAAGGGTATTAATTATTAAGAAAAGTGGCAATAGTGAATTTTTAAGGCAACAAATAGAATCTTTTAATATGATTGCTTTTATTGTTGATTCTGTTGTTGGGGCTATCGAATTATTGGAAGAAAAACAAAAATTTGATTTAGTGCTTCTTGACTGTGATCATTCTGATGATAATATTGAAATAGCCCAACAACTTCATGGTCACACTTTAGCAGCAAATTTGCCTTTTATTTTAATTGTTTCAAGGGGTAAATCTTTAAATTTGTTAAAGAATACCCTTAAATGGGCTGGAATTTTAACTAAGCCTCTTAGAAAGTCTCAACTCTATAATGTTATTATTAGGGTTTTAAATGATGAGGTTGGGGAGTTTTATTCTTCTGTTTCTTTTCCTCAATTCTCCAGTTATTATAATTTGGCTTCTCGTATTAAGTTGAAGATTTTAGTGGCCGAAGATAATATGGTTAATCAAAAGGTAATTAATAATATTTTCAAGCGTTTGGGTTATCGTGTTGATATTGTGGCTAATGGGTTTGAGGTTTTAGATGCTTTAAGAAGACAGTCTTATGATTTAATTTTTATGGATATACAAATGCCAGAGATGGATGGTTTAACGGCTACTCGTCATATTTGTACTCTTTGGGGTACAAAAAATGGTCAATTTCAGGGTAAAAAGCCTATCATTGTTGCTATGACAGCTAATGCGATGCAAGGCGATCGCCAAATATGTTTAAATGCGGGAATGGATGATTATTTATCAAAGCCAGTGCGAGTAGAAGAATTAATTAAGACATTAAAAAAATATAATCCTAATAATGATTTAAGATTAAAATATCAAATAGAATCTGTTGAAAAAAATAATATGAAGATTTTAAACCAAAAAGTTTTACAAGAATTAAAAGAGATAATCGATGATGATAGTCAATTAAGAGAATTATTAGAAACTTATCTTGAAGAAAGTCCTATTTTACTTGAAAAAATAAAAGAAGCATGGAACAATGGTAATGCTCAAGATTTAAAATTAGCATCTCATAGTTTAAAGTCTAGTAGTTATCTAATTGGTGGGTTAAGTGTTGCTGAAATATGTCAAACAATGGAAAATTTGGCTGAGGATCTTAAAGTTAAAGAAGCTGAATCCTGGATTAAAAAATTAACCACAGAATATGAACAATTAGAAAAAGAATTAGAATTAGAATTTAAACAATTAAGTTAGAAAGATTAAGTAAAATCATGACCAAGTAGAAAAAGGAGGAAAATATTAAAACGGTTTTTAAGACACAAGATATTAGTTAGATTTTGCTGACAAAAAGTAAATTTTGGTTTGGTTTGTGATGGTGATTAACGAAAAAAACTACTACTAAACCAAAAACAGAAAAAAGTAAAAATAGTTGCAAATTGATCAGAATTAATACTCAAATTAAAACCAGAAGAAACGATAGTATTAGCTAAAATACTTCCTAAAAATATACCCGAGAGAAATGACACTAATATAATGGCAGCACTACGCCAGAATAAACGTTCTTTTTGATATAAAAAATAAAAACTAACAGCAACTCCTGTAGTTAAAAGTAAAGATAAATTATTATTATTAGGATTAAAAACAGTAATTGTAGCTAAAATTAGAAAAATGATAGTGCTTATGGTAATGTCACGAGAAGAGGGAGAGTCGATGAAATTATTTAAACAATTTGAGGATTGATTAGTTAAATTTTTGAGATTTTTCGTAGGTGTAGCAATTTTAACGGATTCAGTTTTTTCAGGAAAACGTATTTGATCAGGTACTTTTATTTTACCTTCTTGACGCATTTTTAAACGTTGCATAATTATGGTATCGTAGGCTTGTTCAATAGTTTCTACCACTTGAACATCATTTTGATATTTGAGGGACAATTTTTTTTTCGCTTCTTGAATTTCATCAAAAGAAGCATCTTCAGAAACTCCTAACTTTTCATAGGCACTTAAATCATTCATTTTAGTCTATACCTCTATTAAAAATTTACATTGATTCAGTATCTTTTTTATGGTTTTATTTCCCAGTTTCTTATTATAATCTGAAAAACACAGAGATCAAATTTTATTTTAAGATAGTTTAAGAATATTAACTCATGCTCTGTAAAAGACATAAATGGGAATTAGGTATTAGGTAGTAGGTAAAGAAAACAAGGTGAACATTTGTAACCATAAAATTCTATTGTTGAAGTTTCAAAGTAATGTAATTTTATTTATTCTAAAAAATTTTTATAACCTAACACCAAATACCCAATACCTAAAACCCTATGGAAATTTTTTATA
>CAZWLZ010000419.1:0-2838 GCA_964634505.1 uncultured bacterium
TTCCGAAGCTAACATCACTGGCACTTCTTCTCTAAAAGCGTCAATGGCGGCATCTTTTGCTTTTAAAGTCATATTACCTTGAAAAGAAGTATGGGCAATTCCAGCTTTTTCTAAACTACTAGAAAGATAAGTTTGAGTGGCACGGTGATTAATAAATACTAAAGTTTTTTGGGTTGCTTTTTTTAATAAATCAATTAACTGTTTTGCCTTCTGACATTGTTTGATTTGTGATGCTCTTTTTAGGATAAATTTTAACTCATCATGGTCAAATCTTTCATCTAATTTTTTTAAAGAATCTATTAATGCTTTTGGGCTACTTCCTGCACGCATCAATAAGTTATGGAGTGTTAATTTATCCATTCCTTTTTCTTTTACTAATTGATGTTGACGGATATAATTACTAATGGCTAAATATAGTTCTTTTTCTTCGATCGTAGGCTGTACAGTAATGGTATTAGCAAATCTACTGGGTAATTTTACATCTACTACTGCACGAGTATTTCGGATCATTACTTCTCGCATTAATGTTCTTAATTGTTCGGGATTTTTTGGCACTCTTCCATCCCTAGAAACATATTGCTTTTTAAATTCTGTTTCTGTTTTTAATAATCCTGGTTTTAATAAAGTTAAAAGGTTGAAAAGTTCCCCTAAATGATTTTGTATAGGGGTAGCGGTTAACATCAAAATAAAACGTTTTTTAAGACTATTTACTAATTGCCAATTTAAACTTTTTTTATTTTTTAAATGATGGGCTTCGTCAACAATTACTAAATCCCATTCTCTGGATGTCACATATTCAAAATGACTTTTATGTTTAGCTGTATTAATAGAAGCAATAATACAATCATTTAAAATCCAAAATTCCTCTGGAGTAGTACTTCTTTCGTCAGTGGTAATGGTAGAAATATTAAATTTTTCTTGTAATTCCGATTGCCATTGAGAAACTAAAGTAGCAGGAGTTAAGACTAATAAGGATTTAATCATACCTCTGGTGAAATATTCAGAGCAAATTAAACCTGCTTCAATGGTTTTTCCTAAACCTACCTCATCGGCTAACATTGCCCTACCACCAAATTGCTTTATCACTTTCTTGGCAGTTTCAATTTGATACCAATGTTTATCAATATGAGTCAAACTTGGTAAGCAAACTAATTGATCATAATCGGCGGAAATATTAAGTTGATAAAGGGCTAGTCTCGCTTCATAATTTTCTATGGGGGTAATGGTAAATGAACGAAATGCAGATGATGCTGGAGAATCTTCAAATTGAAATGAATAGAGTTGATTCATAAAAATATATCCTAAAATAATAATTGTTAAATTTACTGTCAAATTGAAATGAAAATTAATTGAAGATGAAAGTATATAGCAAAGGGCAAAAATAAAATCTTTAGATGATTTGTAATCCTTAGGGGGGTAGTATGTTAAAAGGTTTTTACTTAAATTAAAAGATATAAATAAAATGTGTTTTAACTTACTCTAATTATTTTTGAGCTTTTTATAATCTTCTAACTAATTTTCTGTCTGCTAAGTCTAAAATTTTATCATCATTTTTTATAGTTAATAGGTGTCTCAATTAATTTTATTTTCTTATTTACTTTTTTAATTGTGCAAAAACTTTATTGATTTTTGATAAAAGTTCTGATGGCTCTTTCTAAAATTTTACGCCTTAGTTGAGAAGGAAGACTTTGATAAAATTCCGCTTGAGCTTGAGTAACTCTAATAGTTGTTTGTTTATAAGTTCCCTCCTCGTCTAATTCCGTTAACTCTAAATTATTACGATAGGCTTCTAACGCACCTCTAATCACATCAGCAATAGAGGTATAGGTAAAGTCTTGTGCTGTATGGGCTGAAATTATCCAATTTTGTATTGTATTGTATAAAAGTGCATTGCATCGTATTGAAATGGAGTGTGTATAGTTAGATTGTATTGAGTTGAATTGAGTTGTTGTCTGTGATTCGACTTGAGGGGAACTATTCGTCTTAGGAATGTTAACGTTATTTGGTTGTTTTTTTCTTGCTTTTAAATCCATTTTTTTGCTGTATTTTTATTTAGGTAATTGTTTAAAGTTTTGAGTATTTTAAAGTGATCAAATAGTATAAAATATAAAATACTTGAACTTAATATAAGATAATCAATTGCTTTTTAAGTTTTTATCATTTCTAATAAAATTTAGAAAAATTAGGTAGTTAATAATTCTAAAATAGCTTGAAATAAATTATGAGTTTCTTGTTGAGTTTTAAGATCTAGTGAAGATTCAAAAAAATTAGTGGCACTACCATTAAATAAAATAGGATAAATTGCTTTTCTTTCTACTAAACCGGGTAAGATTTTTCCTCTACCTTCATCTTTAATAATATTCTCAAGTTCCATTACTCCTAATCGTTGTTCTTTAGTATTAGACAACATATTCGGAATAAAATAAATACGCTCTTGGAGAGATTCTTTTAAGGAGAGAAACCATGCCACTATTACTTCTAAATCTACGACATGAGGTTTAAAAGGGACTAAAATTAAATCAGCGTTACGAATATATTTACTAAGACTAGAACCACTTGTACCCGAAGTATCAACAATAGTAATAAGTTCACCAGAATTAATGGTACGTCCTTTTTCACTACATTTATCAATCCATGTTTGAGTACTTTGGTTTGGATCTGCATCAATGATTTTAACGGGATAATTATGATGGAGTAACCATTCAGCTAACAAAGCGGTGAGAGTCGATTTACCAACCCCACCTTTATCTCCTGTAATCGCAATTAATTTTTCTTTCATTATAAAAGGGTAGATAAGTGTATTGTACTATATAAAAGGGTAGGTAAGTGTATTGTACT
>CAZWLZ010000420.1:0-2825 GCA_964634505.1 uncultured bacterium
ATAACCACTCATGGAGTGACTACCTTTACCTCTTTCGTTGCCTCCAGCTAAGTAGGGTAAACCATTAGAAAGGACGTTAAAATAAACGCCTCCATCTTCTAAATCTAAAAACCAAGCGTTATAAAAAGCGGCGGATTCTTGGGCTAGAGAGTTATATTTTTCGTCTTTTAATACTCCAGCTAAAATTAAATAAGCTAAAATCATTTGTTCTTGTTGCCACCAAGGTTTGCGATCGTGCCATACAAAGCGATGAAATTTCTCGCCCGGTTTTGTTAATCTTTCTACTACGTCATAACAACCCCCTCTTTGGCGATCGCTACCATGTTCAGTCATTAAGTCGGCAATTTTTTGGGCTAAGGCTTCGTATTCTGGCTTAGATTTAAGACTATGCATCCGCATTAAATTCCAAGCAATTTTGTAGTTATGTCCTACTACACCTCGATTTTGTTGCCATCCCCAAGTTGTATCGTGACTCCAATCTTCAAAAAATTTCTCTTGAACAAAAGGACTATTTTCATGATCGGGAAAATATTTGGCGATCGTATCAAAAGTTGCTTCTAACATATCGGCATATTCTTGTTTGCCTGTTGCTAACCACAAGTTAATTAAATAAGCCGGTGCATGATCTCCCACTGAATTCCAATTTTTTCGCCCTTTATTTTGTCCTAAGGTATCACTACGAGGGTCTAACATTACGGGGTCTAAATGGCTAAAATAACTGCCATATTCGCTTTTATCAAGGAAGAAATTGTTAAATAATTTAATAGTTTTTTCTGTATCTGACATTATTTGGCGATCGCCATTACAACGATAAGTTTGAATAGGGCCAGCTAAAGCGTAAATTTGTTCATAAGCGGGGATTGCATCATAATCATCACCAAATTCAGAGGCGAAGATTTTTTGTTCTTTACTACCTTGAACATCAATGCCATGATACCAATAGACGATACCTTCATCTAAATCTTCAAATCTCATGTGTTCTCGTAAATAAAGCGTTCCAGCTTCAGCCGCTTCAAGAAATTCATCATTCCCAGTCATTAAAAAAGCACTAGCAAAGCCATAAACTAGACGTGAAATAGTATCGGTTTCTTGACGAAAATTAGTTTTAGAGCGGACACCTCCAAGACTAAGATTAGTACGATAATTGCTATAATCATAATTCCCATCGCCATCGCCAAATTGGGCTTTGAGATAAAATTTGCCTAAAGCATTTACTTGATTAACCCACCAGTTTTGCTTTTCAAAAACAAAATCATCTTTATCTTTACCTGCAAATATTAATTGTTTGCCGTCAAAAACATCACTATCAGGGTAAAATATGCCGTAAACAAATAAAAATCGACCAGTTTCTAACATTGAACGCATTAATCCCGTGGCATCAGGATAACCTTCATCAAAGTTTTGAATTAATTTAGCGTAAGCCATTTCACTCAATTTTACTTTAAATTCTTGTCCTTCAGAAGTTTTTAGAGTAAAAATATCTTGATCTTGATCAAAATTAACAACATAACCAGCGATTAAGTCTGAATAAGGAGAGTTTCTATTCATAATTGTTTATTTCTGTAAGTTGATTTACTTGAATAATTTACTTTTCAATTTCGGCGAGAAAAGCCACTAAAAATTGATCTACAACCCCCGGATGTTTGCCTGTAATTAAATTACCATCAATAACTAGATCAACGGTGGCATCATTTTCATAGATAACTTCTGCTCCTGCATTTTCTACATCACAGATGATATTATGGGCGCAAGTAACTTTTTTATTTTTAAGTAAATCTGTATCAGCACAAAATAGCCATAAACTGTGGCAAATCGTGCCTAATTTAACTTGATTTTCGTTTACTGCTTGGCGTAAAAATTCTACAGCAGGTGCAGTATTCTTTTTGCCTTTTTGAACATTTACTTGATACCTTAATCTATCCATGGCATAAGCACCGATGCAAATGATGCCCTTGTAATCGGCTGGTTTAACGTTATTAACTTCAGTGGTGACTACTACATGATATTCAACTTGATCATTTTCGGGATTTGAACCAAATTTTAAAGATTCATTACCCCATAAATGAGATATGTAATCAACTTCGTAGCCATTTTCAGGGAAAAATTCATTAAATCGTTTAAATTCAGTAGGATCAAAATGTTCTTCAATTAGAACAGCTATTTTTCCTTTTGTTGTTTCTGTCATTGTTTATATCTTTTTTTATTTTAAGAATAAAAGGTAAAGCCGTTATTAAAAGTTGATTGATTAGGGTTGTTGGTTTTTATTTGTCCGCAAAAATTTCGTTGAGCATTCCAAAACAACCTGCTGCTTTATTGAATCCTGCATAAACGCACATGAAAAGTAGTAATTCTTCTATTTCTTCTCTAGTTGCACCTTGTTGAAGTGCCATATTTACGTGAGCACCAAACGGACTACCTGCACCCGTTTGATCTTGATTTACTACATCAATAGCGATCGTAATTAATGCTTTTGTTTTTTGATCAATTAAAGGTAAACCCCAAGCTTCACCAGCTACACGGGTACAAAAATCGCCAAATTTTGGATTAATGCTATTTAATCCTGCTTGTAATTGAGCATCATCAAGGACAGCATTTTTATAAGTCATAATCTGTAAAACTCCTAAGCTGTTGTGATTAATTTTAATAACTCATCGGGGGCAAAAACATCACGGTAAAATGTTAATTGTTCAGTTTTTAAATAACATCCGCCTCGGTGGCCTCGTCTTACCCAAGTTACGTTACCTTTGGCGATCGTTTCATTAGTTTCTTCATCAACACATTTCCACTCAAAAAAAGTATGCTCACCCCAAAACATGACAATAGGC
>CAZWLZ010000421.1:0-2819 GCA_964634505.1 uncultured bacterium
AATTCCCCATTTCCCTCTCTCCCCATTTGTCTTACTATAGAATGAAACAGCCCTGCCTTATTAAGGGGGTGAGGGGGATAAAATTATCCTTAACTTTAGAATAAATAAAAAATCTTATGCTAATATACTTACTATCAAAAATGGTCAAATTATCAAAATGCCAATTCTTAAAAATTATTTGACAATAGAAGACTTACCAACCCCTCCTCCTCATAAAACAGGTTGGCCTTGGACTGAAAATAGTCACAAAATAAGTAATTATACTCTTGACAAATTCCCCCTAATTAGCATCGTAACCCCTAATTATAATCAAGGAGAATTTATAGAGGAAACAATTAGATCGGTTTTATTGCAAGGTTATCCAAATTTAGAATATATTATTATTGATGGGGGAAGTACAGATAATTCCGTAGAAATAATAAAAAAATATCAACAATTTTTAGCCTATTGGGTAAGTGAAAAAGATCAAGGGCAATCCGATGGAATCAATAAAGGATTAAAGTTATGTACAGGAGATTATGTAGCTTGGATGAATGCTGATGATTGTTATTTAGCGAATTATTTAACTACAATTTTTGTTGAAAAAAAAGGTTATTTATTTGATTTTATTTACGGAAATACTTTTTGTGGTACGAGTTTAGAAACAAAATTTTTTAGAGACAGACAAGAAACAAAAAATTTTAAATTAGAGAATCTTTTATTAGCTTTTAAAGGAGAAAAATTTGTTATTCCTTCTCAATCCGTATTCGTTTCTAAACAACTGATGAAAAAAGTCGGTTTTTTAGCTGATGATTTATATTATTGTATGGATATGGATTGGTTTATGCGTATGAGTTTAGAGAAGCCAAACACTCTACGATTAAATGAGCCTATGACTTTTTACCGCACTCATGCTCAAGCCAAAACTTGTATTAATACTAATAATGGAAATCGAGAAGAAGCAATTAATTTAGCTAAAAAATATTTACCTCATTTATCAAAAAAAGAACAAATTAAATTAACAAAAACTATCAATTTTAATAATGAATTTGTACTTTATAAACAGAATAAAAAACCTAAATCTTTAGTGAATTTTATATCAACTATTTTAAAATATCCTTATAATTCTTTATCTGATACGGTCTTTTTAGGTATGATCAAAAATACTTTATTATCTCGATAGAGTTAACTTTGTTCTATTAATTATTTTTTGTTGCTATTACTATAACGAACTAAAGTATAACTAGCGGCTAAACATAAAGTAACAATTCCCAAAGGAATTAAATCAACTTTTTGAGAATAAGTAGGATCGAAAATAATGATCTTTCTCGCAACAGCCATTAAAGCGGTAATCAAAACTAATTCTACTTGAACAACGTGTTTTTTTAAATAAACTGTAATATTTTCTAACAATTCTAAAGCAATTAAAATATTGAGAAATAATCCAAAAATATCAAAAATTTGAGGGAAAATATTAAAAATCATTCCTTCCGATTCAACAAAGAAAATTTCTTTTATTAAAATAACAACTAAATCAAATAAGCAAAAAAGAATCACCACAATTAAAGCAAGAGAAAGGACTTTAGAAACTATATTTTCAGTAATATGAATTAATTTTAAAAATTGGCGATCGCCAAAAAATTTTACAATCCTTTCAATAATGCCCGTCAAAAATTTCATCTTAAACTAATTTAATTCTAATTACTTAATTCATTATCTACTATGAGTATTCATCTGCAAAAGTTTTCTTACTAACCTCCCTTCAAATTAAGAACAATATTTACATTTATTCAAAATTATCTGTCTTAAATTAAATTTTGAATTAAAATTAAAGAATAGGTAATTACTTTTGCCTATTAGATAACTAAATTAAATTTATAGAATAAAAATCATGGCAGATATAATTATCGATGGCAGTAAATCAGGTACAGGCGTTACATTAGTCGCCCCCACAGCAGCAACCACAGCAGGAAGCCGTCTTAAAACTTTAACTAACATCGCAACAAATGCTGGAGATGTTATAAGCGTTAGTGTACCTACTTTAGCCACAACTCCTCCCGAGTTTTTATTAACATCTTTAGGTAAATTAGATGTTAATGATGATACTGTATTTGATCGAACAGTATGGCGTTTAAGAAATAGTACTGCTACCTCTTTTGATACAAATTTAAAAGGCATAGATTCAGGATTCACTTTCGATCAAAATTATACCTTACCTGGTAATTATGATACCTTTGCCTTATCCACTGATATAAATGCTACCGCTAGTAATCATCGAGCTACAGCATCAACTCCCAGTGGCACTGTAATTGAACAAAAAGCCTCTAGTAATGCTAATGCCGAAACCGCAACTCCTGCTATCACCAATACAGATAATTACTTAATTATTGGTACTAGTTTTAGTGATACCCTTACAGGTAGTGATGGGAATGATACTTTAAGAGGCAACAATGGATCTGATACTTTAAACGGTGGAGCTGGTGATGATCTTCTTGAAGGCGGTGATGGCAATGATAGTTTAAACGGTGGAGTTAATAATGACACCTTATTAGGGGGAAATGGTATTGATACCTTACAAGGAGGAAATGGTAACGATATTTTAGTCGGGGGTGTGGGTAACGATACTTTATTAGGTGGAGCAAATAACGACTTTTTCCGATTCAATTTTTCTTCTGAAGGAGTTGATACCATCACTGATTTTAATGTTACTGACGATACAATTCAAGTTAGTAACGCTGGTTTTGGTGGCGGTTTAACAACAGGTGCGGTCATTACCCCTGCTCAATTTGTAGTTGGTTTTACCTTTACTAATGGAAGCCAGCGTTTTCGTCTTAACTCAA
>CAZWLZ010000422.1:0-2810 GCA_964634505.1 uncultured bacterium
CCTAGGCGGAAACCTTGCCAATTTTTAACAAAACCGCCCACAGCTTCATAACCAGCAGGATTATGAGCATAATCAATTAAGACACTATAATCACCAATTTCAAATAAATTCATGCGGCCTGGAGTTTGATCAGCACCTAATTGAAAAGAGCGAACCCCTTGACGAATAAGCTCAATATTAACCCCTTGAGTAA
Source organism: uncultured bacterium (assembly GCA_964634505.1). Classification (GTDB taxonomy): domain Bacteria; phylum Cyanobacteriota; class Cyanobacteriia; order Cyanobacteriales; family Cyanobacteriaceae; genus CAZWLZ01. The sequence continues at coordinate 194 of CAZWLZ010000422.1, forward strand.
AAGTTGCTAAACAAGCAGCCAAAGCATTAGCAATCATAAAAGGTGCCATTCCCTTCATGGTGACAGGAAGATTAACAGCCGCCTCAATACGTAACATTAAATCCCCTTCAAAAATTGATAAATAGCCATTTTCATAAACCGCTGCCATACCATTACGACGTAAATGATCAAGAATAATTGGATTGCGAGGATTCATGGAAAAATAAGCAACCTTACTCTTGACTTTTTCGCTCATTTTTGCTACTAAAGGATCATCCGCATTGAGAATAGCATAACCGTTAGGATGTACCGTATCAGCAACTACCGACTTAACTTTAGCCATTTGTTCAATGGTATCAATATCGCCTAAACCTAAATGATCTGCAGCCACATTTAAAACAACACCAGCATCACAATAATCAAAAGCCAATCCAGAGCGTAAAATTCCTCCTCTAGCACACTCTAAAACAGCTATTTCTACCGTGGGATCACGCAAAATCATGGCCGCACTAAGAGGACCTGTATTATCGCCCTTTTCTACCATATAATCCCCTAAATAAACTCCATCGGTACTGGTATAACCAACTATTTTGCCTGTTTGACGATAAATATGGGCAATCAGACGAGTAGTAGTTGTTTTCCCATTAGTACCGGTAATGGCAATAATCGGAATACGACCAGATTTATTTTTAGGAAATAACATATCTAAAACAGGAGCAGCTACATTTCTCGGTAAACCAACACTAGGGGCTACGTGCATTCTAAAACCGGGAGCAGCATTAACTTCTACAATTACCCCATCAGCAACACCCAAAGGCTTAGTAATATCAGGAGTTACTACATCAATTCCTGCAATATCCAAACCGATTATTTTAGCAACTCTTTGAGCTATCCAGACATTTTCGGGGTGAATATCCTCAGTACGATCAATAGCAATGCCTCCAGTGCTAAGATTGGCGGTAGCTTTTAAATAAGCCCTTTGTCCTTTTTTTAACACCGTATCCATAGATAATCCTTGTTTTTTTAAAACTCCTAGAGAAGTTTGATCTACAGATATTCTTGTTAGAACATTATCATGGCCTTCTCCACGATTGGGATCAAGATTAGTTTGTTCAATTAAATCTTCAATAGTAGATACACCATCACCCGTTACATGAGCGGGGATTCTTTCTGCTACAGCAATTAACTTTCCATTAATAACTAAAATACGATGATCATTTCCTTTATAAAATCTTTCTACAATTACGGAACGAGTTTTAGATGCGAGACTAGCTAAATCGTACGCCTCAACGGCATCTTCCCAATTATTCACATCAATAGTGATGCCTCTTCCATGATTACCATCTAAAGGTTTAAGTACAATGGGATAACCCCCCACATCGGTGATCGCCTGAGATAATTCATCTAAATAATAAATTACCGTACCTTTGGGTACAGGAATACCAGCCTCTGCCAAAATTGTCTTAGTACCTTCCTTATCACAAGCCAACTCTACCGCCAAAATACCAGATTTATTGCTCAAGGTTGCTTGAATTCGTTGTTGATTATGACCATAACCTAGTTGTACCATCGCTCTAGCACTTAAAAGAGTCCAAGGAATTTTGCGAGCTTCTGCCTCTTTAACGATAGTTTCTGTAGAGGGACCTAAAGCGGCACTAGCTCTTAAATCTCTTAAATCCGCTAAATCTTGAGCTAATTCTTCCGCCGAATAATTCCCATCAACGACAATACTATTACACAAACGAACAGCAGCCCTTCCGGCATATCTACCTGCTTCTTCATAGACATACTCAAAAACTACATTATAAATGCCTTTAGTGGCCGTTTCTCTGGTACGTCCAAAGCCCACAGGCATTCCTGCTAATTCTTGTAATTCAAGGGCTACATGTTCAATAATATGCCCCATATAAGTACCTTCTTGTACTCGTTCAAAAAAGCCTCCTCGATGATCTCTTGAACAGAAATGTTCAATTAAACTAGGTAAAATTTGTTGTAAGCCCTCATAAAAGCCAGGAATCAAATTAGATGGTTTATTGGCTATATCTTCTAAATCCAAACGCATTTGAATTAATTTGGGTCTTCTGATACTCCAATAATTTGGACCTCGTAATGTTTGTGTTTTGAGAATCTTCATAGTTTTTTATTTGTGCAGAATGATTTGGAAAAAGAAAGAAGGTATTTTGTTAGTTTCTCTTTACTGGTAACTTTTTAACTGTTCATAGTGAACATTTAACCTGACACTAAGTGATACTTATAAATTAACACTGGCACTTATTGCTTGATGGGTTTTTAAGTTATAACGATCGCCATGGGACAGAATATGAAGTTTAAGATTATGTAAAGCAAGAGGTTGTTCAGCTACTATTTGGGCTTGATTAGTATACGTCATTGTTCGACTATCAATAATAGTAACTGTACCTTTGCCTAAAACGATAATACTACCTTCTTGATCAAACATAGCGCAGGTATCCTCATCAATACCAATACCCAATCGTTCAGGATGACTAGAAATAGCACTTAATAACCTTGCCATGCGGTTGCGATTATGAAAATGTTGATCGACGATAATTTCAGGAATCAAACCCAACCCCATAGCCATATCCACTAAAGCACGATTAGGAGATTCACCACTGCTACC
>CAZWLZ010000423.1:0-2797 GCA_964634505.1 uncultured bacterium
TTCTCCGCTGAAAGCTAAAGTTTGCCTTAGCTGACTGAATCTTAACCCGTTTTAAAGGGTTTTAGCTATTAGCAAAAAATTTATTTTTTGTAATTTGAAAGATGATTAAATGTTTTGTGATGATTTTTATGGCGATCACTGAAAGTGGCAGGCTTCGCCTGATCGCCTTTCTTAAAATAGATCTCAAATGGGTTCTATAGAAACTATGTTATATCTTACCTAGAATGATTATTTAGTCTGTATTAAAACTTTGAAATAAGTTAGTCTGTTGGGGGATACATATCTTAATATAAAACTTGACAAAACTAATAATTTGTGTATTATCTAAAATATTTATTCTTAGCCTTTTAAAATTAATCCTCTTGGCTTTATAAAGTTAGAACAAATCAAAGTGGTTAGCTTTATTTAGAGTGAGGAAATTTGACAATGTTGATCGCCAAATAAATAAAATTTCTTAAAAATACTTAATAAAAGTTGACATTAAGTTAAACTAAAAATTATCACATAAATCTAAAGAAAAAATAAAGATTGTTGTAATTTTATGTTAGACTTGCCCCAAGAAATTTATATATTTGTTCCTACTATTTTTTTCTTTATTATCAGTAGAATCTTAATAAAATTTTGTTCCTCAAAACGAGCAGTTTCAAGACTAATTGTTATTTCTATTCTGATTTTTTTAACAATTCGTTATTTACTTTGGCGTAGTTTTTATACTTTAAATTTAACCACAACAGCTAGTAGTATTATTAGTTATTTATTATTAGGATTAGAAATAATTGCTTGGTTATTTCCTAATATAGAAATGATTTTGGCCATTAATATTAAGAATAGAAATCGTGAAGCTGATCAAATGCAACTAGCAGTAATTAATCAAAAATATAACCCTTCAATTGATATTTTGATACCCACTGTAAACGAATCAATAGACATTTTAAAAAAGACAATAGTTGCTTGTCAAGCCCTTGATTATGACAACAAAAAAATTTATCTTTTAGATGATGGAAAAAGAGAAGATATTAAAAAATTAGCTACACTATTAAACTGTAATTATATTACCAGGAAAGAGCATAAATACGCTAAAGCAGGAAACTTGAATAATGCGATTAATCTTACTAATGGTGATTTAATCGTGGTTTTTGATGCTGATTTTATTCCTACTACTAATTTTTTAACTCGAACTGTTGGATTTTTTCAAAAAGAAAATGTGGCCTTATTACAAACTCAACAGCATTTTTATAACCATGATATTATTAGTAAAAACTTGGGATTAGATCGTTTTTTTAGTAATCTTACTGACGATTTTTTCTCCAAACGAACACAACCAGTTAAAGACTACTATAATTCAGCAATGTGTTATGGAAGTTCTTTTTTAGTTAGACGGGAATATTTGAAAAAAATAGGCGGTTTTGATACCGACACCATCTGCGAAGATTTTTTTACTTGCACTCGTTTATTAGCTCAAAAATATCAAACAATTTTTTTAAATGAACGTTTAAGCGCTGGTTTAGTGCCAGAAAATATACCATCTCTATTTAACCAGAGAATGCGATGGGCTCAAGGTACAATTCAAGGTTTTTTTATTCAAGGAAATCCTTTAACTTTAAAAGGTTTAACCGTCATGCAAAGATTACATTGCTTTCTGATTATGACTGGTTGGTTTTTAAATTTTATCACTCTTTTATTTTTTACTATTCTGCCTTTTTCCTTAATTTTCGGCATCATACCTTTTCAATTTAGTTTAGCCCAATGGATTGATTATTTTTTACCTTTATATATTTTTCATTTTTCTATTTTTTTCTGGTTAAATGATAATTGTGCTTCAAAATTAATTATTGATTTTTATTCTTTTATTTTAACTTTTCCTGTTTGTGTTGCTATTATTAAAACCTTGATTAATCCTTTTGAAAAACGTTTTAAAGTCACTCCTAAAGGTGTTTCAAATAAACGTTTAATTTTTCATTGGAAATTAGCCTTCCCTTTAATTTTAATCTGGTTATTTACTGTTTTTAGTACTATTATATGTTTACAATTTTTATTTAATTTTAATCAAGAATTACCTTTAATTTCTCTGTTTAATCAAAGTGATTATAGTGTGGGAGTTGTTCTTTTTTGGAATACTTATTATTTAATAATAATTGGTTTAGCAATTTTAGCTTTTATTGATTTTCCTCAGTCAGATTCAGCTTTTTGGTTAAATATCAGAAAGAAAATTAATCTTTCTTTTCAAGATAAAAATTTTAGTAGTTATAGTACTTTAATTTCCGAAAAAGGTATTATTGTTGAGTTAAACAATTATCCTGAATTATCCTTATTAAAAAATAATTCTACTGTTGAATTAGAATTTATGGGAGATAATTTTAAGTTAGAAGGAAATGTTATTAATATCGATTTTAAAAAAGAAATTGTTAGATTAAAAATTGATTTTGTCTTACGTAATCTTAATGAATATCGACAGTTAATAAAAATTATTTTTTGTACTCCCAATAGATGGGAAGAAAGAAAACCACCAGGGGAAATTAAGTCTTTTTTATTACTTTTAAAAGCATTATTTAAACCTAAATTTTTGTCATTTTTATTTGATTAAAGAACTTTCATAAAATGAAATATTGAAAAAATAACAGGCAGAATGCTTAGTACCTTATTGGCGATCGCCATCAATAAACATCATAAGGATTGATTTTCAGAGGCTGAAATAGTCAAATTTAAATTTAAAATTTGGGTTAATAAATCTTCATTTTCCTTAAAATTATAAGCCTTCATAACCAACTTATCTAACTGTTGGTGAAGTTGATATAAC
>CAZWLZ010000424.1:0-2796 GCA_964634505.1 uncultured bacterium
CTGCCCATTCCTTGACTTAAATACCCTAAACCTGTTTGAAATGCTTGATAATACATTACTAAACTACCAATAGTAATGAGTTTTTGTTGACTAATATAAGCAATAAAACCGATGGTAATAAAGACACAAATGGTGGTTATCCACTGAGTAACTAATTCGATCAAATTGCGTTGGCGGGATAATTTTAATTGTGAATGACGAATTTCTGCACGTAAGTGGTTATACTTACGTATAAAGTAATAACCTAATTGAAATAAACGAATTTCCTTAGCATGAGAAGAATTTGTTAAGAGATTATGAAGATAGTAAGCTAATCTTTCAGTGGAAGTCCATTTTTCCCATAATTGATAAAAAGCATCAGCGAATTTTAGTTTTACAATTAAATTAGGTACAGTTGTTAATAATAATAAAAATAAAATTCCCCAATGAAAAGAAACCAGAAAAAAAGAAATTGCGAGGAAAGAGATAACACTTTGAAAAAATTGAATTAAAGTATTTAAAATAATATTAGGACGATAAGGTGCTTCGGCTTGAACTTGATGTAAACAGTCATAATATTGAGAATTTTCGTAATATTCTAAGTCAACTTCAATGGATTTTTGATGAATAATATTTTGAACATAATCAGTAATAATTAAAGATTGTGCTTCATTAATAAAATTGGCAAAAACAGATATTAAATTACTAATCAAAGCGATCAAACCAGCAAAGATCACAAATACTAAAGTGTTAGAAATGAAGTTTTCAAGACTAAGATTATTAGTATTTAAAGTAAGACTATCAATAATTTTTTTGGTAAGATAAAGAGAGAGTAAAGGTAAAATTCCTTGTAATAATAAAAGAGTGATATTAGCAATAGTATAATTTTTACTACTTTGCCAAACAATTTTTAAAGCAATTGATAAATAAACAAACTTTTTTAACTTCTTTTTAAACTTAGAAAAAAAAACATAATTTTAAGAAGAAAAGAACAATAATTGAAAGTGAGATGCTGCAAAAAAAATCGGAGTTAAATTTAACCCCGATGGAAATTATTGGATTGAAGGATTTTTTTTTTAATTACTTAATTTTCTTGCGAAAATTGGAAGCTAAACCTAAGCCACCTAAAGCTAATAAGCTAATTAAAGTGCTAGGTTCTGGAACATCTTCAGGATCGGGAGGAATTTGTTCTTCTCCTGGTTCGTAGGCTTTAAAAGTAAAATCAACACGACTTCTGGCTGCACTGGTATTAGGATTTAAGCTATCCCAAGTTAAGGCGATCGTACCAGTCATGTTGGTAATAGGATTTACTATGGTAGTTGCTTCAAAAAACTTCTCTGCAATAACACGAGTATTAGGTTGAGTTAGAGTTACGCTTACATCAGTGGTCGGAATTCCAAGAGGAATAACATTAACAGCTTCTCCATTAATTTGAGTTACAGCAATATCAAAAGAAGTAATAGGTTCAACTTTATCTTCTTCTCCTCGAATATCTGCCACTAAACCAAATTGAGTCCAAGGTTGATTCAATAAAGTTGGATTCGTTAAGGTGTAAGAAATAGTTTGAGCCGTATTTAATAAAGTAAATTGACTTAAACCAGTAGTTTGATTGTAAGTTAAATTCCAGTTATAAACTTCGCCACTTACCCAATCTAAAGAAATTTGCCCTGAAGGACTTCCTCCACCAGGAAAACCTGCTGGACCGATACCAAATTCCCAGTCTGAACCACCTGGAGCAGCAGCACCTGCTCTTGATTGCCATTCAAATATTTTAGTACTAGGATCAAAAGGAATACCTCCTGGACCAGTACCATCTCCTCTATAGAAAAGATCAAATGCTTGAGTAGGAGTAGCAACAAAACCCATTAAGGTTAAAGAAGTCCCTAATAATAAAGATTTTTTAAGTAAGTTTTTTTCTGTCATCTGTTTACGATATAGTTGGTTTGAATATTAACTAATTTTAAGGGGTTAATAATACCTAGTATTATAATCAGTTTTTACAAAAGATCAATAAATAAATAAAAATTTTTTTCTAATTATTTTTTTGCATTTTATATCTCTCAAAAGAAATTTCTCCATATTCTACTGTTTCCATCGTAATGACTTTAAAACCGCATTTTAGAAATAATGGTTGTGATAAAAAACTTGCTTCGGTATGAAATACCTCTAACCCTATATTTTGTCCTTCTGTTAAAACAAATTTAAGAATTTCTGTTCCATATCCTTGACGACTATAATTAGGATGCACGTATAAAGAGGCAATGTGACCATTTGCTTCTAAGCCACAAAAGGCAATAATTTGATTATTTTCTTCTTTAATATAGGTTTTTGGTTTAAAAATAAATTCTTGAAATTTAATTTGATTATTAGGAAAATTTGACCAGGCTTCAATTTGAATTGGACTATATAATTTTGTGGCTAACTTTTTAACCGATTGTTGATAAATATTTTTAGCAATTTCTATTTCTGATTCTTGAATTATTCTAAACATAATGGTCATTTCAATATATTTATTCCTAATTTTCGATTATAGAATAAAGATTCTTTTGAATTAATATTTTTTATTGTTAAGCATTATCTATAAAGAAACATTTTTGGTAGTTTCAAAACAAGTAAATTTTTATAAAAATGTATTAAAATTTTTTGACTTTTTAACTATTAAGTGATAAAGTTTGCTGAAAAAAAAGAATTTGATTAACTTTTTCACTAAAATCGGTTGAACACAAATTAAATATGCAAAATTTCAATTTTTACAAAAAGGCGACATTAGCTGTTTTCTCAGTAATGTCTTTTTCTTTAATTTCCCCTCCTAGTTAC
>CAZWLZ010000425.1:0-2795 GCA_964634505.1 uncultured bacterium
ATAGTTGATAATTGATAATTACGCCTCCCTTAAGCCGCCTTCAAGCTATTGGATTGGGCTGAAAAAGCAACTTTTCCACCATAGGCATTACTAATATTATGATCTTGTAAAACTAATTGGCGATCGCCAAAAGAAATAATTTCTTTATTCAACAAAATTAAATGATCAAAATTATTAATAGATTCCCCCAAATCATGATTAACCACCAATACCAATTTATTATCTCTAGCTAATTCCTTAAAAATTTCAAAAATAATAGCCTCCGTTTTTTGATCAACTCCTACAAAAGGTTCATCAAAAAAGAAAATATCCGCCGATTGTGTCAAAGATCGAGCTAAAAATACTCGCTGTTGTTGCCCTCCAGAAAGTGAACCGATTGGGCGATCGCCAAAAGTACTCATTTCCACTTTTTCTAAAGCAAGTTTTGCTTTTTGCCGACTAGCCACCGAAAAAGGGCGAAATAAACCCGTTGATTTTACATTACCCATCATTACCACATCCCAAACTGTAACAGGATAAGTCCAATCAATTAACGATCTTTGAGGCACATAAGCAATTTTATCTTTTTGTTGACTTAAATTTTTTCCTTGATAAGAAATTGTCCCCGTTTGAATTTTGATCAAACCTAACATCGCTTTCATTAAAGTGCTTTTCCCCGCTCCATTAGGACCAATCATGCCCGTTACTTTATTAGGAAATATTTCTACATTGATATTTCTTAAGGCTTCTACCTCAAGATATTTTACCCCTAAATTCTTTACCGTAATACCATTTAATAAACTCATATTTTTTTTGATAAATTTTTTTATTTATTCAATATAACACAATATGAAAAGATTATGAAAATTATTATTGTTAATATTTAACTGAGGTTACCTAAAAGAAAAGGTTTTAGCGGTTAGGTTTTAAGAAGGTGTTAGGAGATTTAAAATAAAATTAGTTTAAAACTTGAAAAAATGTAGATGTATAAAAATTAGTCTTTAACTACTACCTACTACCTACTACCTACTACCTAATCCCCATTTATTCATTGAAATAAAACTATGATAAATATATTTACTATTGACAAAAATCTATTAATTAATTATACTTATAAAAAATTCAGTCAAGGAGTTTAATTTTGCTTAGTGCGACTTTACATCAATTAAAAGTATTTGAAACTACCGCCCGTTTACAAAGTTTTACCAAAGCGGCAGAAGAATTATGTATCAAACAACCAACGGTTTCAAGTCAGATTAAACAATTAACTCAAACAGTTGGTTTACCTTTATTTGAACAAATTGGAAAGCAACTATATCTCACTAATGCAGGGGAAGAATTATTGATTACTTGCCATGAGATTTTTGAAAAATTAGATAATTTTGAAATGAAAATAGCTGATTTTAAAGGTACAAAAGAAGGTAAACTATGCTTAACAGTGGTAACTACTGCTAAATATCTTATACCTAGACTACTGGGTTCTTTTTGTCAACTTTATCCTAATATAGATATATTTTTACAAGTTACTAATCATCAAAAAATTCATCAACGAATGTTGGAAAATAAAGATGATTTATATGTTTTAAGTCAACCCCCTGAAGATATTAATTTAGAAAGTTATGCTTTTTTAGATAATCCTTTAGTGGTAGTCGCACCCAAAAATCATATTTTAAGTAATGTTTCAAATATTTCTTTGGAGGAATTAAAACATTTTCCTTTTATTTTAAGAGAAATAGGATCAAATACTCGTAAAGAATTACAAGAACTTTTTGAGCGCCATAATATCAACATTAAAGTACGTATGGAGTTAGGTAGTAATGAAGCGATTAAACAGGCGATTATTGGCGGTTTAGGTATTTCTGTGTTATCCAAACATACTCTAACTAATCATTATGAAGAAGAATTAAGTATTTTAGATGTGGAACATTTTCCTATTAATAAATACTGGTATGTTACCTATTTATCTGATAAACAATTATCTGTAATTGCTCAAACTTTTCTTAATTTTTTAATCAAAGAAACAGAAAAAGTGACGGCATAAATTCAAAATTAATAGTAAAAAAATATTATTAACTATTCCTTATTTATTATAGACTATTTATGGTTTGATAATAATTATTTGGCGTTGCTGAGTTGAGGTATAAAAATTTAAAATTCTATTTTTAAATCTACTTACTCTTTGCACCTTTGCAACTTTGGATTTTAGCAAAAGAGAATTATACCTTAATTGACCAACGCCAATGATTTATTATTCCTTATTCCTTATTAACTATTCATCATTATTATCATGGATTTTTTTCAAAATAATATATGGTTTATACCCTGCTATACCTTGATTGGTGGAATTATTGCTTTAGCTTGGTTACCCGGTATTAATCGTAAGACAGGATCACGTCCAGCAGGTTACATTAATATTCTCTTAACTCTATTTGCCTTTACTCATAGTCTGATAGCTTTAGTGGAAATTTGGGATAAACCTATTCAGGATTTACGCTTTAATTGGTTACAAGCAGCTGATCTAACCATTTCCTTCGATTTGACCATTTCCCCTATTAGTGTAGGTGCTTTAGCTTTAATCACAGGTTTAAATCTACTTTCTCAAATATACGCAGTGGGTTATTTAGAGATGGATTGGGGGTGGGCAAGATTTTACGCCTTAATGGGCTTTTTTGAAGCAGGGATGTGTGGTTTAGTTTTGTGCAATTCCCTATTTTTTAGTTATGTTTATTTAGAAATTCTCACTCTAGGAACTTATTTATTAGTAGGGTTTTGGTATGCTCAACCCCTAGTTGTATCAGGTGCTAGAGATGCTTTTT
>CAZWLZ010000426.1:0-2787 GCA_964634505.1 uncultured bacterium
TAATGTTTTTCAGCCATCTATACTCTTGTCATCATTGCCCCTTTCCCCCTATCACTCTATCACCCTATAATTGCTTTTTCTGTAGAATGAAACAGCCCTGCCCTTACGAAGGGGAAATGTAAACATAAATTATGCTCGAAGCAATTTGTTTTGTGCTATAAAAGTACAAAATTTATAAAATCTAGTGCATTGGTATAAATTTGGCAACCTAATTTTTTTTCCTGCCAACCTTTAACTAAATTTGGCGATCGCCATAAGTCTAAATGATTAACAGCTGGAGAGGCATAAAAACTAAGCTGACTTAAACTAATTAAACCTGAGGAGTAATGAGTAAAAGAATCATGACTAAGGCGATAGATCGGAAAATTACCAATTAAAGGCATTCCCCAACCATCCAAAGCAATAAATTTTTGAATCTTACCTCCCAAGAATTGCCAATAATTCGCCGTAGCGATCGCCGAAACCACCCCCGCACTAAAAGCAATAAAAGTAAGGGGTGGAGATTCTTTTGCACAGGGATAATGTTGTTGTAAAAATTCGAGTAATTGGCAGCTAGAATAAGCTAAATATCGATCAGTAGGAAAAATTAGACAATTATCTGTTAAATTGCTGTCTAAAGTCTTTAAACAGTTTAAAAAACTGACTGTTAAAGAGATAGAATGAATACCCGAACAAATAATTAAAGTCATTTAATATCATAAAATTACTAAAATAATGATATAGTTAAATCAATAATTATTTACATCTCAAGATTAAGATTATGTGTACTAAATGCGGTTGTAGCGTAACTCCTCAAACTATTACTATTCATAATCATCAGACTGAAATTGATGGCGATCCCGAACGTGCCAGCGAAGCTGATCGCCATGATCATACCCATCATCACGATCACGATCACGAAGAAAAAGACACAAAGATTTTAAATATTCATCAAGCAATCTTAGCCAAAAACGATCATTTAGCAGGGCATAATAGAGAATTATTAACCAGTAAAAATATTTATACATTTAACGTTTTATCCTCACCCGGTTCGGGTAAAACAACCTTTATCGAAAAAACTTTAACTGATCTTCATTCAACCTACAAAAGTGCCGTAATTGTGGGGGATTTAGCTACTGATAATGATGCCCAAAGATTAAAAAGAAGTCAAGCCCAAGTAATTCAAATTACCACAGGTGATATTTGTCATTTAGAAGCAGCCATGATCAATAATTCTTTACAACAAATAGATTTAGATAATTGTCAATTATTAATTATTGAAAATGTCGGTAACTTAGTTTGTCCTTCAGCTTATGATTTAGGAGAAAATCAACGTATTGCTATTTTATCCGTTACCGAAGGGGAAGATAAACCCTTAAAATATCCCACTCTTTTTAAAACTGCTGATGTAGTAATTATTAATAAAATCGATATTGCCCAAGCCGTTGAATTTGACCAAAATTTAGCTTTACAAAATATTAAATTAATCGCACCTCAAGCCCAAATTTTTCTTGTTTCAGCCCGTACAGGAGAAGGCATGACACAATGGTATGATTACATTAATCAAAAAGTAATAAATAATAACAATTTTTGTGGGATAGGATTCTAATATCAAGTTCGGATGATCGCTTATATCGCAGTACCAAGTTATATTAGGACATTTTTGATCCCCCTAACCCTCTTAAAAAGGCAGGGCTGTTTCACACTAAGTCGGCAAAAAGGTTGGGGTGTTAGGGTATTAGGGTATTGGGGGTTTTCCTCCCGCCAGATTTTAAGTAATAATAAAAAATCTTGAAATAATCAGTTTTTGATAATTTATTATCAAAATTTATTACTTAGTCGTCATTACTTCTGACTTTAGCCCAACTAGAAATTTTAGAATGAAACAGCCCTGCCTTAAAAAGGGGGAAATAAACTTTAATCTAATGTTCTAACCTGAAAACGTAGTGCTATAACCTGTCTATTCTTAATTAAAAGAAAAAAAATTATTCATCTTAAGATGATTTTAGCTTTTACCCGTGAGAATTTATTTCTTGGTTACTATTTCTTTTTACGATTACGCCACCAATGACTCGCCCCAATCATACCAATCCCTAATAAACTTACCAACCCTTCTCTAAATTCAAAAGGCACTACGGCTGATCCTGTTATACCCCCTGAAAATGTTGTGTTGGGAGTTGGAGAAATATTACCACTATTACTAATTTGAGCAAAATTGGCGACATTCAAAGGTATAAACCCCCCTGCTGTTGTTAACCCTGGACTGAATACTAAGTCCAAACTACAAGAAACAGGATCTTGGCAACCATTTATGCCTCCTGCCAAAGTGAAGCCAATATCAGATATTTCTCCAGTTCCACCTAAGATAACAAAAGAATTATTATCATAAGTGACCCCGTCAAATAGAATACTGATATTACTAATCGTAGCATTTTGTCCTAAACTTTCATTATCAATGTCAAAACTACCCTCAATAAGCAAGTTATTAAGAATAGGAGGTCCAGGATCGCTTACTGAGGCATTAAGTGTCCAAGTAAGACTATGGGCGGGGGATATAGTGGTTAAAGTTGCTAAGGTGCTGGTTAAGCCTAATATTAATCCAAAGTTCGTTTTTTTCATTTTTTTGCTTTTCCTTTTTTTATGTTAATCAAATAATTAGTATCTTTCTTTGGCGATCGCCAACAAACCTAAAATATAGTTCGAGATACCTTTGGCGATCGATGGTTTTATTCTTCTCTTATCCCCCCCTTTTCAGGGGGGTTAGGGGGGTTACAACGCTTGATATAAATTAGGATTATTCAAAGTAGT
>CAZWLZ010000427.1:0-2783 GCA_964634505.1 uncultured bacterium
TACCCTATCTCCCATTTCCCCCATTCTCCCTATAATTATCACTTTTTCTTTAGAACGAAACAACCCTGCCTTAATAAGGGGGAATATGAGAAAAAGTCACGCAATATTAATTTATTGGTTTTCAGTAATTAATAATAATTACCAACTTTACGATGATGTACGGCTGTTAAAGCGTCTGGATTAGAAACTCGTCCGCTATTAACTTTACTATAAACAATCCAATGATCACTACATTCCATACGACTAACTACTTCACATTCTAAGTAAGCTAAGGAATCGGTTAAAATAGGCGATCCATTAAGGGCTGTTTGAGTTTTAATCCCTGCAAAACGATCGCCACCGGGGGGGAATCGTTTTAAAAAATGTTTCATTAAAAGTTGATAATTATTTTCTTCAAGGATATTCAAAACAAAGGTATCTTTAACTTGCATTAAAGATTCGATCGCCCGATCTTTGGCTACTGCTACGGTGAAACCGGGAGGATCAAAACTGGCTTGATTTACCCAAGAGGCTAACATGGCACTACTATTTTCTCCTTTTTTAGCAGTAATAATATATAAACCACCACTTATACGCCCCATGGCTTTATTCAATTCAGTATCAAGAGATTTCCGTTGTTTGATATTGCTTTTTTGGGTGATTAATTGTCCTAAATCTGTGCCTGATTCTTCACAAAGTTGATAAGTAGTTTCTGTCGGATTTTCTTTGATGCGAATGGGCGAGAAGGCTTGAGTTAACCCTAAATCAATAAATTTACTTAATAATCGATCTATCGGTTCGTCATCACCGCCGTAAGATTCATATAAACCAATGAATTGCTTACTATTAGCAACTACTAAAATTGTGCCGATATGATTGTTAATTTCAGTGCTATATTTGGCATGACTAGGAGGCATTCCGATAATAATACCAGAGGCACGACTAACTAATTCGGTTAATTCATGGACATCTTCGATCACCTTTAAATCCATCATTTCCACTGCTACATCTGTTTTACGAATACCTAAAGCAATGGCTTGGGCTAGGCGATCGCCAAACCCATAATCAGAAACATAAAAAACAGCAACAGTTTTATCGTGTTTACTTTGGGCATTACTCCAACGACGATAAGACTCTAATAATTCTTGACGATGATATTTTAAAATAGGCCCATGCCCATTAGCAACTAATTTGATTTCCCCTAATTCTTCCATACGTTTCATAGCAGAAAGTACAGATCGAGCATTTGGCCCCATTAAACAGTCATAATAAAAACGATAATCAGGGGCGATCGCCTCCAAGTCTTGATCATAAAGATCGGTACTACAATAGTGCATCCCAAAAGCATCACAGGAATAAAGCACATGGGTAGCATGATCATAACTAAAAATGGTATCAGGCCAATGTAAATTAGGGGCATTGATAAACTCAAAAATATGACCATTACCAATATCGAGGCGATCGCCATTTTTAACAATTTGACGTTTAAAATCAGTATGAATAAAACCTTCTAAAAATTGAATAGCAACTTTAGAAGCCACCACCATAATATTAGGATTCAATTGAATCATATCTTTAACTAAACCACTGTGATCAGGTTCAGTATGAGAAATAATCAAATAATCAATAGTTTTAGGATCAATTAATTGATTTAAGGCTTGAAAATATAGCTCTCTGAATTTAGCATGAGAGGTATCCACTAAGGCCGTTTTTTCTCCTTGAATTAAATAAGAATTATAAGTAGTGCCATTTTGTAAACCAAACTCAATATCAAAACGATCTCTATCCCAATCTAATGATCTAATGGAGATCGTATCTTGAGTAATTCCTTCTACTTGAGTTGTTAGTCTTTTTGTCTTAAGTGGTGTTGCTACCATATTACTAAATTTTAATAATTGTTAACATTTATGTATTTATTGTGCCATAAGAAATTAATGAATAACAACTTTAAAACCCTATTTAAATTTTATAAAAAAAATACAGGCTTCTAGCCTGTATCACAATTATTTTAATTGAATAAATAGCTTAAGTTAGTTACTTTAGGCAGAAAAAGTGTTAGTAGTTAGATAAAACAAGAAAGTTTTAGGTTTCATATTCCCCAACACTCCAACACCCTAATGACCAATTATCTATTCCCTAAAACCCAATTATTCAGTTTGATCAATTATATTTTTTCGGGCTAAAGAATTAGTAATTTTTAACAACCTATATTTAGAATCGATAGCATCACGAGGAGGGGGCAATTCATTATTAGGCCAATTATCCAAGTCACTACAAGTACAATTATTAGACTGTATCCCTAAATCTATCATAGGGACAGGCATTTCACAACGAGAACAAGACATAATATCCCATCGAGAAGAAAGTAATTCTTGAATAGTTTCCACCGTATTTTCTAAATAACAATCTCCATTTTTAGAATCATTAACTTTTTGCCAAATTTTTTCAAATTCATCTGAATATTGATCTCCATTAAAAATTTTTTTCGTGATAACTATCTCTTTTCCGTTATTGATGATGATTTTTTTGCCAAGTTGAAACCAATAGGCCAAATATCTTTTAACTTTTTCTTCTGAAGCCATATTGTGATCAAATTTTTTTTAAATTATTTCTATCCTAACTAAAATAAGTTGTTTTCTCCGATTTACTTACAAAAAAAGTATCCCAATGGCCAAGATATAGTGCTATCAATTAATATACAGTTATTGAATTATTTTGATTTAAACAGTTTTTTTCTTCTCAAAAAATATTAGACCTCTTGCAAAATGATAATCAACATGAAAAGATGATAGGACAAGATAAAA
>CAZWLZ010000428.1:0-2765 GCA_964634505.1 uncultured bacterium
ATAGAAGTTAGCTTGATTGATGGTCTTAATAAATTAGATAGCAAAATCGATAAATTAGAAGCTAAATTTGATAATTTAGAAAATCGATGAGAAGCTAAATTTGATAACCTAGCCAGCAAAATTGATAAGCTGACTGAAGATGTTAGTCAACTTAAAACTGAAGTTGTACCAATTAATAAACGTTTAGACAATATTGAAAACCGTTTAAATACTAATGACTTTAGGTTTTTTAAGTATTGTGGGTGTATTAGTAGCAAGGTTTTTAGGTATTATTGGTAAAGTCGTTTTTTTCCCTAATGTTTAAAGATTGTGTCACTAAAGGAAAAAATTTTTAAGAAAAATTAAAAAGAAAAAACTAGATGAATTTATTGAAACTTATCCCTGAAATTAAGAAACAAGTTTATACATTAAAGAGAAAAATTGAATATAAATATCTCTTGAAATTGAATAAAGAAGCTACTTTTACAACAAAACAAGGTATTTTTACAATTCCTACGGGCGTACCCGATCCAATTAGTAGATCATTATACTTAAATAAAGAATTTGAGCTTGATTTAATCACGGAAACAATGCACTTAATCCGAAATCTCAGAAATTTAGAAAAAGGACAAGGTACAATATTAGATATAGGAGCAAATAATGGAGTAATTTCGATTGGAATGCTTGTTAGGGGTGAATTGAACAAAGCAATTGCCATTGAACCAGAGCCACGAAATTTTTTGACTTTAACCCATAATGTCCAGCAAAATGATCTTGATAATGTCATGATTTGTTTGAATTATGCTGTTTCAAATGAGAAGTCAACTCTGGAATTTGAATTAAGCGAAAAGAATTATGGCGATCATCGAGTTCGTAAATCTTTTTCTGAAACTAAATCAAAGGAGCGATTTGATGAATTAAAACGTGAAGTAATAACTGTTGAAGCTGATTCAATAGATAATTTATTAGCAAATTTAGATCAAAAATTCACTAAGGATATTTCTGTTATTTGGGTAGATGTACAAGGTTATGAAGGATATGTATTTTTAGGTTCAAAGCAATTGCTATCTAGCGGTATTCCCTTAGTTTCAGAAATATGGCCTTATGGTATAATGCGAGCGGGAATGTCTCAGGAAACATTTTGCGAGATTGTAAGTAACCTATGGAATTTCTATTGGGTAAAACGCCGGGGAAAATTTATTAAATATCCCATCAATATATTTTATACCTACTTTGAAGAACTCGGTTACAATGGTGATTATGATAATGTAATTTTTACCCAATAAGGCGATCGCCATTAATTTTAAAAAATTATATTTATCAAAATTAGAGTTGTAATCAAAATAAATATAACTCTAAGTTTTTTGTTACAACTTTTAATAATTGATGATCACATGACCATCAGATGATTTAAAATAGAAACTCTAAGAATAATAAAATAAAGATCAAAATTCTATATTTTTTGTAAGAAATTTCATTAATTAATAAACTAGACAAAGGAGCAAAATATTACTATGGTTGCTACATTACCTCCTAAACCACAATTTTCTCTTAACGTTATCCCGAAAAGATGTTCGGGAGCTTTTGCTTTAATGGATAGCCTCCGCATTCATGGAGTTAAACATATTTTTGGCTATCCAGGGGGGGCGATTTTACCCATTTATGACGAGGTTTATAAAGCGGAAGAAAGAGGCGATATTCAACATATTTTAGTTCGACACGAACAAGGAGCAGCTCATGCAGCTGATGGTTATGCTCGTGCTACAGGTCAAGTGGGGGTATGTTTTGCTACTTCTGGTCCGGGGGCTACTAATTTAGTGACAGGCATTGCTACGGCTCATATGGACTCAATTCCAATGGTAATTATCACCGGTCAAGTGCCTCGTCCAGCCATTGGTTCGGATGCTTTTCAAGAAACAGATATTTTTGGAATTACTTTACCTATTGTTAAACATTCTTATGTAGCACGTCAAGCCGATCAAATTCCTCGCATTATAGCGGAGGCATTTCATATTGCCAGTACAGGCAGGCCTGGTCCTGTTTTGGTAGATATACCTAAAGATGTTGGTTTAGAAGAGTTTGATTATACTCCTGTTCATCCCGAATCGATTAAGTTAAGAGGTTATCGTCCCACTGTCAAGGGTAATTTACGATGTATAAGCAATGCTTTAGAATTAATTGTTGAGGCTAAAAAACCTTTATTATATGTGGGTGGTGGGGCAATTCTTGCTAATGCTTATCCTCAGATTAAAGAATTGGCAGAACGTTTTCAAATTCCTGTAACTACTACTTTGATGGGCTTAGGCAGTTTTGATGAGCATAATCCCTTGTCTTTGGGAATGTTGGGAATGCACGGCACTGCTTACGCTAATTTTGCGGTAACGGATTGTGATTTGTTGATAGCGGTGGGGGCGAGGTTTGATGACCGAGTAACGGGTAAATTAGATGAATTTGCTTCTCGTGCTAAAGTAATTCATATTGATATTGATCCTGCTGAAGTGGGTAAAAATCGCCGTCCTGAAGTGCCAATTGTGGGGGATGTGGCTCAAGTTTTGAAGCAAATTTTAGAAATGGCGAAGGATTTGAATGTTCCTTTAAATCAGAATGTTACTCAAGATTGGTTAGCTAAAATTAATCGTTGGAAAGAAGATTATCCTTTAGTTATACCTACCGATTCTTTGATTCTCTCTCCTCAAGAGGTTATTGTAGAGGTGAGAGAATCAAAGAATCGGTAGGTATATCTAAAGGATAATCTTCTTTCCAACGATTAATTTTAGCTAACCAAT
>CAZWLZ010000429.1:0-2753 GCA_964634505.1 uncultured bacterium
GGAATAGAGAAAAAACGTTTAATTTATATGCCCAAATAAAGGTATCCATCGGCATGTCAAAAGGTTTTGGTCCTCCTCCTCCGGCATTATTGACTAAAATGGTAATTTTGCCAAAAGCTGTTAGGGCACTGTCAACAACATTTTGTAAGTTTTGATCATTGGTGACATCACAAGGAACGGCGATCGCCTTGCCTCCTGAGTTATTAATTCCATCGGCAACGGTTTGAGCAGTTTCTAATTTAAGATCACTGACGACAACGGAAGCACCTGCTTGGGCAAATAATTCGGCAATTCCTCGCCCAATTCCAGCCCCTGCACCTGTGACGATCGCAACTTGATCATCGAGTTTGAATAACTCTAATACTGTCATTAGAATACTCTTTTCATAAAATTAAGATTAATCGGTGAACACCATACCACAAATAAAAAGTTGAATTTCTTTTTTCTTAATTAATCTTCACATTAGTGCTTGATGTTACCTGGGTTAGATATAAGAGTAAACCTGAAAAGAAGGCATGGTGAGTACTTTAACTTTTTTAAGGGAAGATATCCGAAAAAATCCTCAAAAAATAAGAATTTTTAAGGGTAGTGATTAATTTTTTGATGTGATGATCACAGATATTCCCAATACCCCAATACCCTAATACCCCACCTCCAAAACAGAACAATGTTATACAGAACTGAGGTGATGTTGGGTTGCACTTCGTTTAACCCAACCTACATTTTAGCAATCTTAGCTATAAAAATAAGGGCGATCGCTACTATTAGCAGTAATAGCTATCATAATTTTCGTCAATTGTTAGTTGACAATAATTTTTTTGACAATCAAATTTAGTGAGAATGTTACCGATAATTAAAGGTTGCAAATCATCCCAAATTTCTTTTTTTGAGATCGGTGCTTTACTCGGTTTTATGACGAAAAAAACAAAAATAACAAAATGATGTGACACAGGCATCTTGCCTGTGAATCGTAATTTACTGATGCACAAAAAGTAATTGAAGTATTGAATGAAAACCTTAATTAATATAAAGTAGAGATACAAAATAAAAATGTTTTGATCTATATTATTGATAAGAAAATTAGACTTTTTGCTAATAAAATATTAATAAATTTAGGTGATTTATTAAAATACATAAAATTATGAAATCTACACACGATAACGAACTTTTTTTATCAACAACGGATCAACTAAATTCACAACAAAATAATATTAATCGGATAGAAGGATTTGATTATTTGAGGGCGATATCCTGTATATTTGTAGTAGCTTTTCATGCTAACCCATTTCCGAAAGGTTCAATTTTAGAGAAAATTTCGGTCTTAATTTTAGGTTCGGCCGTACCAATTTTTATCCTGATTTCTTTATTTTTAACAGAATTAAAAATTAATAAAAAAAATTATATCTTTATCAAAAGTTATCGTTTATTAAAAATTTACTTTTTTTGGGGGTTTTTCTACCCCTTACTTATTTTTCTTACTTTTGATTACTCTAAAGGTACTTATTTATTTAATTTGAACGACATTATTTCAAGTGTATTTAACTTAAATATTGTGTTTAGATATTTAAGTTTTTTAAGTTTTGTGGTAATTTTATTTTTTTTAATTTGGATTTATTTTATATTTATCAAACCAATTAATAATTATTTTCACCTAATCTTAATTTTTATGATCTTTTCTCTGTTCAATTTTGCCATTCCTCTGTTACCAGATAACTTATATCATTTTAGAAATGTTGCTAAACACCCTTTAGGATTATTAGCTTTTTTTATCTATCTTCCCATGGCCAAAATATTGGTGTATGATTATCAGCAATCAAGAAAAAATTTACAGAAAAAACTCTTTTTTGCCCTTATTTCTTATTTCATAATCGTAAGTATGGAAGTAATTTTACAATTATTAGATGGCCGTTTTGGTGTACCAGAATTTCATTATTCTTTGTACGGACGATTATCCGTTACTTTACTAGCAATTTCCTTCATGTATGCTTCCTTTTTAATTCAAAAACCTTTAGAATCTTTTTCCTTTTTATTAAATATAATTAACAAATGTTCTTTAGGTATTTTTCTGATTCATGGTTATATTATTATTGGCGATAATATGAATCAATTACAACGTCCCATGAGGTTTTTAGTCACTTTGTCTGTCTCCACAATTATTTCTCTACTTCTCTACGATTTACCTATTTTGAAAAAAACTATTCGTCTTTGAAAATTCCTCTATAACCAAATAAATATTTTTGAAGGAAATAATCAAAGATTAAGTTTAGTTAAATTGTTAGTAAATATTAAGTTTTATATATTTTGATCATCCTTTTAAATCTGATAATTATAATCAAAACATTAATAACAATTAAACTCGATTTCTGATGATAAAACGGATTAATTACTATCAACAATTAGACGCCGATTATTCCCGTCCTAATTTAGTTTCAGAGGATATGAAGGCTAAATTAATAGCAAAAGGTGAAGCTATTGTTAAACAAATGGAAGCCACATTACCGGCGATCGATGATCAATATACTTTGGAAATTATTGAACAAGAAAATAAGGAATGGTGGACTACTCATTGTGAAGCCTTACGTCAAGGTAGAGGTGATATTTTAACGGGAGAATATCGACCAGATTTAATTTATTTTTGTCAAGATGGCCCTTATAAAGGTCTTGAACAACAAAAACAGAGAGAACAACATTGGTGGGCTTTAATTGCACAACCAGGGGTTACTATGTGTTGGCCTATTGTCATGTTTTGGGGT
>CAZWLZ010000430.1:0-2751 GCA_964634505.1 uncultured bacterium
ATATTCACTCGCAACTAAACCAACACCCTCATAAAAACCGCTACTTTGCATAACCTTCAAATACATAGTAGCGACTACCTATAAAACGAAAAAACGACACCATAACTTAGCTTTCCAATCATTTAAAAATTGAGGCTGTGCCTTCATAATCGCATCAAAAAAGTCACCGTGACGATTTTCGTCTTGACACCAATTTTCAAAGAAATTAAAAAGAGGATAAATACGATTTTCTGGATGCTTTTCTAAATGACGATAAATGTTAATATAACGCCAATAACCAATTTTTTCAGACAAATAAGTCGCATAAAAAATAAATTTAGGTTTGAAAAAAGTATATTGACGACTTTTAGTCAAAAATCCTAAATCCAAAGATAAATCAAAATCAGATAAAGCTTTATTTAAAAATCCAGCATGACGAGCTTCATCTCTAGCCATACAAATAAAACACTCAGCCAACATGGGGTTAATTGTTTTTAAACGTCTGCCTAATTCTTTATATAACAAAAAGCCAGAAAATTCAGAAGTACACGAACGTTCTAAAAATTGAACAAATAAATCACGGGTTTCGCTATCTAAATGATCCCATGTTTGGTTAAAATCTTCATTACGCACAAAATGATGACGATTATAATCCACACGAAACTCCTCTAAAATAGCTCTCAATTCATCTTCATTAACAGATAAATCCATTTTAGCCATTTCGTCAAAGTCTGTAGTGTAAAAACGAGGAGTTAAAATAGTCTCTTTTGCGGGGGTTTTAGCTTTAGGACTTAAACCATCTAATTCCGGTTTATTAATTGTTGATACCATAATTATCTTTACTATTTTTATTTTTAAAATTCCATGAATTAGTTATAGTAGATGGCTATTTTAAGAGTATTATTACATTTAAGAATTATACAATGATCAGATTTTACCCTTTATTTTGACCTTTACTATATCCAGTCTTTTTTTAGTTTAACAAAATATCGATAATTCACTAACATTATTTTTATTAAGAGTTACAACAATATATTAAATTTCGTAACAATTACTTGACAAATATTTTTCTATCTTTAAAAAAAAATCAAAATTAAAAACTTAATTGAGAGGGGAAATATATTTTTCAATTATATTAATTAAATCTTTGGTAATAGCTGATTTTGTTATATATTCGGTTACACCTAATAATTTATGTTTTAAATTACTAATAAATTGATAATGATTGGTAATTACAATAATCGGTATTTTAGTAAAATTTTCATGTTTTTTGATAATATGACAAAAATAATCTCCTTCAATATTAAAATTGTCCATTTCTAACAAGATTAAACTAGGATTAAGTTCAAAAATTTTATTAAAACCTTCACCCAAATCATTGATCACTAATAAATCGTAATTTTTATCTTTTAATAAAAGTGTTAAAGTGGATGTCCAATTTACATCTTTAGTAATATAAACAACATAAAAATTATTTCTTTTAGTGGGGATGGGAAAAACATTTTTCAATCCACTATTTGATAATGTAATCCAACCATTTTCTACACTAAGGAAAATAGCTTTAGTAATGTCAATTAAATCTTGATTTAGGTAGCGAGATATTTGAATTAAAGAAGTTTTCCCATCCATTAAGCGAAGAAAATCCCTAGTGTTTTTTTCCTTTAAATTTGGTGTTAACCTATCTTGATTTTGAATCATCGGACATTGATTAACAGAATAAATATACGGATAATACTCCTGCCACAATTTTTTTTTGACAATTAAATCATTTAATAATAAATTGATAGAGAAACGAATTATTTGCGGTTGTAATTGATAATTTTCTTGCCAAATAAAACTGCCTTGAGAAACTAAAAGAAGTTGAAAAAGAGATTCATTAATAATATTATGTAATATTTTTTTGGCTTGATGATTGGAAATAATTTGTTCTTGTCCTAAAAGTAAAATTGCTTCATATTCAGGGATATGGCTAGAAGAAATTAATTCTTGAGAAAAAATTCCTAAACTATTTTCTAAATCATAATGACACAAAAAATCGTAAATTCTTACTAAATTAAAACTATTATTATCAGCAACATAAGTAATTTTTCCTCTATTGCAAAAAACGATAAAATCTTTATTGTGAGGTGTAAATGGTGAAGAGTTACTAATCAAAAGTACACCGGATTTTTGACTAAGTTCAATTACTCTTAAAATATCACTAATCTGAATTTCTTCTAAATTACCGTACATAACGCTAAATTCTGATCGATTTTGATGGTAAAAACTTTGGGCTTGATTTTATTTTTATCCTTAAGATAATATGGGTTTATTAACTTATTTCTTTTTTCAAATCTACCTTAAAATGGACATTTTCAATGATTCTTGTTTTTAGATAAACATTAGGTCTAATAAGTTGCTAATATGAGTTTATCAAGAATAAGTCAGAATAATTTAAGTTAGATTAATATTATGGTGAGTTCATTGATAGCAACTATTAATTTCAATAACAGTTTTTCAATTATCAAATTAAAATGACAAAGATAAAAAAGTTTTGGAAGTAATGAAATTATGTTACTTTAAAAATCGTATATATCTTTGATTAAAACAAAAAAATTTAAACTAATTTAGTTATTCAAAAGTATAAATATAAAAAAAGGAATTTAGATATAAGTGTTATATTTAGCAGAAGTAAAAAGTCAAACCAGAACTTTTGTAACTGGGGGTTATAAAACCGAGTTTAGATTATTGGCTTGTCAAGGTAATGATCAAGTTTGGACAGCTACTAATAAG
>CAZWLZ010000431.1:0-2749 GCA_964634505.1 uncultured bacterium
ATTACAGGGCAAGTTGGCACTGATAGAATGCACATTGAATCTCATCAATATCTTGATTTAGTGGCTATGTTTACCCCTGTGACAAAATGGAGTAAGCAGATTGTAAGAGCTGGTATTACACCAGAAGTAATACGCAAAGCTTTTAAGATAGCACAAAAAGAAAAACCGGGTGCTGTGCATATTGATTTACCAGAAAATATTGCAGCGATGCAAGTAGAAGGGAAGCCTTTAACTCAAGATAATCGTGAACAAATTTTCGCTTCTTATAATAGTGTTAATAATGCTGCTTTGGCGATCGCCAAAGCAAAAAATCCAATTATCTTAGCAGGAAATGGGGTTATTCGTGCTGGTGCATCTTCGGCATTAACGGACTTTGCGACTCGTTTAAATATTCCCGTAGCCAATACTTTTATGGGAAAAGGTGTAATACCGTACTTACATCCGCTATCATTATGGACAGTGGGATTACAACAAAGAGATTTTATTACTTGTGGTTTTGAAAAAAGTGATTTAGTCATTTGTATTGGTTATGATTTGATCGAATACTCGCCGAAAAAATGGAATCCTCAGGGCTTAATTCCCATCGTACATATAGGAGTGAAGGATGCCGAAATTGATAGTAGTTATTTACCTTTAGCGGAGGTAGTAGGAGATATTGCTGATTCTTTAGGAGAAATTGATAAAAGATGTGATCGTGAAGGAAAAGCAACACCTTTTGCTGCATCCTTGAAGAAGGAGATTAGAGAAGATTATGAATTTTATGCAAATGATCAAGGTTTTCCGATTAAACCTCAGAAAATCATCTACGATTTACGTCAGGTAATGGGCGCAGAAGACATCGTTATTTCTGATGTAGGCGCTCATAAAATGTGGATGGCACGTCATTATCATTGTGAATCCCCTAATACTTGCCTAATTTCTAATGGTTTTGCCGCCATGGGTATCGCTATACCAGGTGCTTTATCGGCAAAATTAATTAATCCCCATAAAAAAGTAATTGCCGTCACTGGTGACGGAGGATTTATGATGAATTGTCAAGAGTTGGAAACTGCATTGAGAGTAAAGACTCCTTTTGTTACCTTAATTTTCAATGATAATGGCTATGGTTTAATTGCATGGAAACAAATTAATCAATTTGGAGAATCTAGTTTTGTCGAGTTTAGCAATCCAGATTTTGTTAAATTTGCCGAAAGTATGGGCTTAAAAGGTTATCGTGTCAATAGTGCGGATGAATTAATTCCTATTTTGAAAACAGCATTTGAACAAAATGTACCTAGTGTGATAGATTGCCCAGTAGATTATCGTGAAAATATTCGTTTTTCTCAAAAAGCGGGTGATTTGAATTGTCCAATTTAATAATTGACAATTGAGAAAATAAAGATCAAAATTATTACTGTCAAAATATGTAAAAATTAGTTAGTTATTTTAACAATAATTAATGATTATTAAAATTATCTAAATTAATAATTAAGTTAGTGATAAATAAAAAAATTATTACTAATAATTTTTTTATTTTATGTCAGTCAAAAGATATTATTTTCTAATTCAAAATTAGAAACTTTTTAAGTTATATCTTATGTTTAATTTTCAATTAAATTAGCCTTATTTCTTAGTAAAATAAATGATTGATTCTATACATTTAAAAGCAGATTTAGCCAAATATAATAATATACTTAAAATATATCCTTATGATCCCAAAATCTTAATTAAAAGAGGAATGACTTATTTTAAGTTAGCAAAAATTCAAGAATCATTATCAGATTTTAATAAAGCTGAAGAATTAAATCCCCAAATAATTCCTTATCTTTGGCAAAGAGGATTAGCCTATTATTATGCAGAAAAATACGCGGAAGGAATACGTCAATTTGAATTGGATTTAAGTGTAAATTCTGCTGACACGGAAGAGACTATTTGGCGTTATTTGTGCATTGCCAAATTAGAAAATATTACGGAGGCCAAAAATTCGATTTTACCCGTAAAACATGACCCTCGTATGATTATGTCTTATATTTATAAATTATATGCTGGGGATTGTACTCCTGATTTACTTTTAAAAAAGGGTGAACAAGATTTACAAAGTACATTTTATAGTAATCTTTATGTTGGCTTATATTACGAAGCGGCTGGAGAAAAACAACGTTCAATTTATTATATTAATCAAGCGGTTAATCATCAACTTAATGATTATATGTGGTATTTAGCTTGTGTACATCAATATTTAAGAAGTAATTAATAATCAAAATTTTTAAGTTTTATCTAATTAAAATCATATTCATTTTTATAATCAATAAAATACTTTTTTGATGAAAATTGCAACCTGGAATGTTAACTCAATTCGTACTCGAAAAGAGCAAGTAAAATTATGGTTAGAAACTAATTTAATTGATGTTTTATGTATTCAAGAAACTAAGGTTATTGATAGTAGTTTTCCTTTAGAAATATTTACCGATTTAGGTTATTTACTGTACATTTGGGGTCAAAAATCTTATAATGGTGTTGCTATTTTTAGTAAGCAACCTTTATCAAATGTAATAACTGGTTTTTCTTCTTTAATTAATAGTAATGAGGCTATTATTTTTGATGAACAAAAAAGAATCATTAGCGGTGTATTTAATAATATTAGAATTGTTAATATTTATGTGCCAAATGGTGCTTCTATTGACTCGGAAAAGTATCAATATAAATTAAATTGGTTAAAATTATTTCAATCTTATTTACAAAAATTACAAGAGTTATACCCCCAACAACC
>CAZWLZ010000432.1:0-2745 GCA_964634505.1 uncultured bacterium
GTACCACTAGGGCGAGCATTTTGAGGAATACTGCTTAAAGGTAGCGGTGGTGCAGGATTATTGATGTTATAAACATTTTTATCACCTGCCACATTATCACCACTTCCTGAATGATTCTGATAAGAATTGTTCATAATTTTACTGTTTGCTTTCTAGTTAAATAAATCTGAATGAGTACCCGTACGCTCAAAAATAATTTGATTATCTTCAGGAATTAACTTATAAATTAATAACCAATCAGGCTCAATATGACATTCTCTTCTATCTTTATAATTGCCAATCAAAGGATGATCTTGATAAGTTTTTTCTAATGATTCATTATTAATTAATTTTATGATAATAATTTTCAGCTTATCAATATTTTTGCCTCTTTTAATTGCTTTTTTTACATCTTTATCAAAACGTTTTGTATAAATAGGTATCATCCTCAAATTCCTAATTTATTAAACATTTCTTCTACATTTTCACTTTTGATTAAATCTTTACCTTGATCTGTTTTTCTAAAAGTATTTTCAGTAATTTTATTGGGAATATTAACTTTAGAATCTTCAATAATTAAATTAAAATTATCTACATCATTATCATTAGTAATTTCTCGCATAATTATTTTAGCAATTCTTTCTTGTTCTAATTCCGATAAAATTTTTACTTTGGCGATCGCCTCATTTAGCAAAATATTCATTAAAATAAACCTCTTTCGTTATTAATTTTAGTAATTATGATAAATAAATTTTTATCTTTAACTTATTTTATTTTGAATTAATGGTAATTTTTCCGTAACTATATTTGGCGATTCTTCCGTAACTATATTTGGCGATCGCCACTAATCACCATAGCAAAACCAAAGTCAAATCATTATCTAATGGTTACAAACACTTCTAGCTTAGACTTTATTCCTTAACCATTACCCATACACTGTAAACTATTAACTGTGAATCATTTTAAAAACATAATCTTTTTTATTTTATTCCTATGCTTGAATCAAAACGATTAATTTCACCGTTTAATTTAGCTTTAATAGTTATTACTGGTTTTTCTATAATTTTATTATGGCAACTTAGAGGCTTATTAGTTGTTTTAATGATTTCAGTAGTAATCGCTTCAACTTTAGCCCCTATTGTTAATAGTGCCGAAAGAATGTTAATACCTCGCTGGTTAGCAGTTATTATGGCTTATTTAGGCATTATTTTAATTTTAGTGGGGGCGGGATTAATTATAGGTCCTACCGTTGTAACCCAAATAGAACGTCTAGTTCAAAAATTTCCTATTTATTTGGACATCTTATCAAAAATTACTCAAGATTTAGTTGTTCGTTTTGGTATTACTGAACCTGAAGCCTTAGAATTACTCAATAGATTTTTTAATCTGCAGTCTCTCATTGCTTGGGTTGTGCGTTCAAGTCAACAATTATTATTAAGTTCTATTGGTGTTACTAAAGGCATTGTAGGGGGCGTATTAAATATAATTTTATCTTTACTTTTATCGGGTTATATGCTTGCAACCTCTCAAAGATTAATTAAAGGTATAGTAAGTTTATTTCCTAAACCTTGGGATGAAAAATTAGAAGCTCTAGTTAAACCAGTTAGTCAACGAATGGGGAGTTATATTCAAGGTAGAATTTTAGTTTCTTTGATTTTAGGCGTTGCCATTACTATTGGCTTAAAATTTGTAGGAATTGCCGAATTTGCTTTAGGTTTAGGTGTTATAGCTGGTTTTACTAATTTAATACCTTTTTTTGGACCTGTTTTAGGCTCAGTTCCAGCTTTAATCGTTGCTGTAGCCCAAGGAGGCTGGACTTTTTTATGGGTATTATTATTATTTGTTATTATTCAAAATTTAGAAACTTATGTACTTGATCCACTTTTAGTAGGCTCTTCTGTTAAAGTAGAACCTTTATATCAGTTATTAGCCGTATTAGGTGGCGTTCAAGTTTTAGGAATTATTGGGGCTTTAATTGTACCGCCTTGGGTTGCTGGGGGAGGATATGTATTGGAAAATCTTTATTTGATGCCTAAACGTTTATCGGAAAAAGTTGATTTAAAAGAAAATATTTCACAATAGGGAGGCTTAACTTTCAATAAGTCTGATATTTAAAGTGGGTGATTTTACTTTTTTTAAGGTGAGCAAAGCCCACCCTAAAACTTTTCTTATTTAATCAAACATTATCCTTTTTTAGGTAATCCAATCATTTCATGATTTCCCTTACCTGGTGCTACCATCGGATAACAATTCTCATCTTTTTTAACTTTTACATCCATTAAAACAGGTCCTTCATGAGCTAACATTTCGGAGATCGCCAAAGGTAATTGTTCACGAGTTTCAACTAACATACCTTTAACCCCAAAAGCCTTAGCCAATAACTCAAAATCGGGCATAGCTACTTCCATATTAGAAGAAGAATAACGCTCTTGATAAAAAGCTTCTTGCCATTGACGCACCATTCCCAACCAACCATTATTAATAATGACCGTTTTAACCTTAAGATTATATTGAGCTAAAGTAGCCAACTCTTGTAAATTCATTTGAAAACTAGCATCCCCACTAATACAAATCACTTGTTCATCTGGTAAAGCAACTTGAGCGCCCATGGCAGCAGGTAAACCATAACCCATCGTACCTAAACCAGCACTAGAAATCCAACGACGAGGACCACTTTTTAAAAATTGAGCTGCCCACATTTGATGCTGTCCTACATCAGTAGTATAATAAGCAAATGGTGCTTGTTTACCCACCTCTACAATAACC
>CAZWLZ010000433.1:0-2733 GCA_964634505.1 uncultured bacterium
CCCTACCGTACTGGAGGCATCTTTACCATTATGAATCACTAAATCAATGTTATTTTTGGTATTGAGATAATGGTTATGTTCATAATAAGTATGTTCTAAAAAAGCGGTTAAATTCTTTTTATGATGGTCTTCCCTCCCTTTAGATTTAGATTTAGATTGTTTAATAGCATTATCAGTTTTAGCGAAAAAATCATCTAATTTTATTTTTAATTTATCTATATCTTCTCGAAAAACTTTAACTTTACGAAAAGCCAGATTTAAACTTTCGTTAATAGTTTTAAATTTTTGCATAAAATTTCTTTGTATTTTTATATCTTCTAAACTCAAAGTAACTAATAAAATTTTGTTGGGTTTCATGCTTCTACCCAACCTACTAAACTTACAAAACCTAATACCTAACACCTAACACCTCTTACTTAACGATCGCCCCAAAATCAGCTAAAATACGGCTATGATTGCGTAATAAACCTAGTAGATTAAGACGATTTTCTTTAAGACGTTCATCTTCAACCATAACTAAAACACTATTTTCACCATCAAAAAAATCATTAACAATAGGAGTAATTTTTACTAAAGATTCTGCTAATAATTGATAATCACTTTCTTTAGCTGCTTTTTCTGTAATAGGAAATAATTTTACAATTTCTTGATATAATTTTTGTTCCGAAATTGACTCTAATAAATCAATATTAATTACCTGCTGAGGATTTAATTTTTTCTTATTTAATTTACCCTTATCAGCCAGTCTGGTAGAGCGATTAATTACTTCATAAATATTGCTTAACATTCCATTTTGTCTTATATGTTGCAAAAATTGAGCTCGATCTCGTACATCTAAGACATCTTCTAAAGCTCGTTTTTTATATTCAAAATCATTTTCTCCTAAAACTGCTGTTACTAAATCGTAATCAATTTGTAATTCTTCTTGTAATAAGGTAGCGATTCTTTGTAAGAAAAATTCTTTTAAAATTTCCAAAGGTGACGATTTTTCGGGATGAGAAGTAACAAAATCATTACAAATTTGTTCTAAAAGTTGAGCCAAATTAATGTTTAAATTACCATACCAAATAATGTTAATGATACCATTAGCAGCACGTCTTAAGGCAAAAGGATCACTTGAACCTGTGGGGATTAAACCTAAGCCAAAAATATTAACAATAGTATCTAGGCGATCGCCAATACCAACAACTTGACCATTAAGGGTTTGGGGCATTATATCATTAGCACCTCTAGGCAAATAATGTTCAAAAATACCTCTAGCAACGGTAGGAGATTCACCACTAACAAGGGCATATTTTTCGCCCATGATGCCTTGCAATTCGGGAAATTCATAAACCATTTGAGTAACTAAATCAGCTTTACATAATAAAGCCGTACTTTCAATTTCGTTACGTTGGGATTGATTTAATTTTAATTTGTCAGTAATTTGTAAACTAATTTCTAAGATACGGTCAACTTTATCCCGAATTGAGCCTAAATCTTCTTGAAATGTAACGGTTTCTAATTGAGGTAAATAAGATTCTAAATGATCATCACAGTCAGATTGATAGAAAAATTGAGCATCAGCTAATCTAGCCCTAATTACTTTAGAATTACCCATCGCAATCAATTCAGACTTATGAGGATTACCATTAGAAATAGTGATGAAATTTGGCAATAAATTGCCTTGATTATCTCTTACGGGGAAATAACGTTGATGTTTAATCATCACAGTAGTAATGACATCAGAAGGTAATTCTAAAAAGTCCGCTTCAAAATTACCTACGATAGCGGTAGGATATTCAACCAAATTATTAACTTCTGCTAATAAATGATCGGGAATATCTGCTTTTCCTCCTAATTCTGTTGCTTTTTCTTCTATTTGTTGTTTGATTAGTTGAAGACGTTTATTTGAATCTGCTATGACGAAAGCCTTTTCTAAACATTCAAGATAACTAGAAGCGGTGGGAATAGAAACTATACCATTATGTAAAATACGAT
This sequence comes from uncultured bacterium, assembly GCA_964634505.1. Classification (GTDB taxonomy): domain Bacteria; phylum Cyanobacteriota; class Cyanobacteriia; order Cyanobacteriales; family Cyanobacteriaceae; genus CAZWLZ01. Next base: position 1,981 of record CAZWLZ010000433.1, read on the forward strand.
GACCAGTTGTTTGGCGATCGCCAACGATTGTAGTTGAACCATTAATTAATTGTAGTGGTAAAATGTCATTATCAAGAAGACAAATAAGAGAGCGAATAGGGCGAGGAAACTTTAAATCCCCATCACCCCAACGCATAAAACGTCTGCCTTCCAAACCAGTAATCCATTTAAGAGCTAAACGAGGCAAAATAGTAGAGATATTTTGGCCTAAAGAAAGTTTTTTTATAAAAATAAATTCACCCTTATCAGTAGTTTGAATTTGAAAATCATCAATACTGACATCATATTTACGGGCAAAACCTTCAGCCACTTGAGTAGGTTGCCCATCCTTGAAAGCACTTTTAACAGGAGGCCCTTTTATTTCCTCTTCTCTATCGACTTGTTTTGGGGGTAAATTGCTAATTAAAACGGCTAAACGTCTAGGAGTAGAATAAACGTGAATTTTGTCAAAACTAAGAAATTCTGTAGCCAGACTTTCCTCAATAGTAGTTTGCCAATTTACAATGGCATCATCAATAAAATCTGCAGGTAATTCTTCTGCACCAACTTCTAAGAGAAAATCAGACATATTACTTTTACCACCAATCGTTAATAGTGCATATTTAATTTTATGTTGTAAGTTATTTATTGTCAATTGTCAATTGAAAATATACTAGAAGCGTTGTTAGTTAAGACATTTCAATCTTTAGTAATATCAAGCATTAAAACCTTGAAATAAATTTCTCTGCTGAAAGCTAAAGTTTGCCTTAGCTG
>CAZWLZ010000434.1:0-2706 GCA_964634505.1 uncultured bacterium
CCCCTAGCTCGCATGGCAGTAAAGGCTTCATGGCCTGGAGTATCTAAAAATACGACTTGTTGGGTAACTCCTTCATGTTCTACATCAACATGATAAGCACCTATATGCTGAGTAATACCTCCTGCTTCTTTTTGAGCAACTTTCGTATTACGAATAGAGTCAAGTAAAGTAGTTTTACCGTGATCAACATGCCCCATAATCGTAACTACAGGAGGACGATTTTGAAGATTCTCTAAATCATTTTCTGTTAACATTTCAGTTTTGACAGCTGAAGATATTTTTTCTTGAGCTTCAACTGTTACCCCTAATTCATTAACAACCATTTTCGCCGTATCTAAATCAAGAGTTTCCGTAATATTAACAGCAATACCTTTAAAGAAAAGCATTTTAATAATATCTGTTTCAGGAGTATTAAGACGACTAGCTAATTCTCTTAAAGTTAAACTTTCTGATAAAACGATCGCCTCTGGTAATTTTTGTTTTTCGTTCGAGGTTTTAGTTTGAGCTTTAACTTCAGTCTTATCTAACTTGGGTTTAGGCTTTTTAGCTGGACTAACTTTATCTTTAGCTTTAGGAATAGATGATTTTGGTACCGAAGGACGAGCTAAAGCTAAACTTACCGTTTCTAGTCCCAATTCACCATCTTCAAGGTCTTCTAAATCTTCATCTTCATCAACAATTAAAGATTTACGCTTAGCTTTTTGAACTTGTTTAGCCTTTTGAGCCGATTCACTATCTTCATCTTCCCAAACTGCCCCAACTTTTGTGGTTGGTTTTTTCTGTTTTTGTTTAAGACGTTTTGGTTTTTCTAATAAAATTACTTCGGGATCTATTTCTTCCTCAACGATCGCCTCATCAGTTAAAGTTGTTTCAAGATCATCAATGTCTAATTCCGATTCTGGTAATTTAGGGCGGATAGGAGGTTGATTAATTTTAGGTTTGGGTTTATTAGAATCTAAGTCTGAAGAACTTAAACCAGCAATACTTTGTGGTTTGCCTGGTAATTTTGGTTTATCTCCTTTAATAACCGTATTATCATATTTTGAAGATTTTTGATCCAATTTATCAATAGGTTGTATTGATTTAATTTTGGGTTTTACTATTGCCACGGTTGAAGATTTAGCATTATTCAAACTATGATCAGAAGAATTATCTTGATAATCAATTAATTTAGGTTTTTTTTGTTTGATAATATGTTTATTTTCGACCTCAATGGGAGTTTTCGATTTTTCTTTAAAATTTGGTCTAGCAGGAGGACTTTGAAGCTCACTACGCTCGGGAACTGAAATTGATTGAGATTTAGGTGATTCTAAAGATTTATTTAGAGTATCCGTCACAGATACATTTAATTGTCGTGGCGGGGTTAATAAATCTGGTTTTTGATCCCTGATTTCTGTCTGATCTGTAGCTTCGGTATTTGAAGGGCGATAATGCTTATGAACTGCTAAAATTTCTTCTTGTTTTTTTAAGTTTTCTTTAGGTGGTAATTGATCAGCCATAGATAATTGGTTTTCTTTTTTTTCTCTAATGCGTTCTTTATTTTTATTAATGCTAGAAGGGCTATGAGTTTTAGCCATATTCCGAATACTTTCAGCTTGAGATTCTGTTATGGTACTACTATGGCTTTTTACAGCAATAGCCAATTCTGAACAAATTTCTAAAATGTCTTTGTTTTCCAATTCTAATTCCTTTGATAAATCGTAAATTCTGACTTTGCCGTTGTTCATCCACAATCGTCCTAAATAATTTTTAATCTTAATTTTTGATTTTATTAATTTTTTTTTAGACTTTTTGTTTCTCGGATTTTATATGAGTAAAACTAAATAGTCTGATAACTTTTTTATAGAAGAAGGTAATATTTTCCTTAATTTACTTTATTTAATAAATCAATTATACATTTTATTCTGATCATGGCATTATCATTTTCTATAAGTTAAATTGTTTTTGTTGATTTAACTATTATGATTCATAGAAATGTTACTTAAATTCTATTTTTATAACTTTATCTTTATTGTAAATTTTTGTGATCATCTGTGTGTAATAATTCTTTTTTTGCTAATTCTTGCCATAATTTTTCATAAATATCTGAGTTTATTTTTGTTTTAAGCGATCGCCCTAAACGATTTTTTTTTATGGCTAATTGTAAACAATCAACTTGGGGACAAATATAAGCTGATCGCCCAAAACCTTTTTCTAACTCAATAGTACAGCTAGGATAAGTTCTCACAATTTGCCAAAAATTCGATTTTAAAGCCGTTTTGCCACAACTAAGACAACGCCTATAATTTTTAATCACTAAAGTTTAAATCACCAAAAATAAAATTTTATTCCTCAGAATCATCAGTCGTTAAATTGGAAAAATGCTCATCTGTTCTGGATAAAGATTCTTCCGTGATCGGTTTTTGATAAGATTTTTGTTGAATATAAGTTGATTGGTCATATTCAGAACTTTTTTTAATATCAATTTTCCAACCCGTTAAACGAGCAGCTAAACGAACATTTTGTCCATCTTTACCGATGGCCAAACTTTGTTGATCATCAGCAACCAACACTAAAGACTGTCGATCCTCTACACTAATTAAAATAACTTCATCAAATCAAGCAGGACTTAACGCATTAGCGATATAGGTAGCTGGATCATTTGACCATCGTACTACATCAATTTTTTCACCTCCCAACTCATTAACAACAGCTTGGATACATGAA
>CAZWLZ010000435.1:0-2698 GCA_964634505.1 uncultured bacterium
CTTTGGTGGGCGATCGCCCTATTTAGAACTGAAATGATGCCTACTCCGCCAGAGGCTTTAGCTAAAAATCTTGATTTTATTTTAAATCCTTTTTATCGGAAAGGGCCAGGAGATTTAGGTTTAGGATGGTTATTATTAGCTAGTTTACGCCGAGTTTGTATTGGTTTTTTATTAGGAGCTATCGTGGCAATTCCAGTCGGTTTTTTAATTGGATTGAATCATACAGCTTGGCAAATTCTTAACCCAATTATTCAAGTTTTCAAACCAGTTTCTCCTCTGGTTTGGTTGCCTATTGCTTTAGCTATTTTTAATTCTGCCGAACCTTCTGCTATCTTTGTAATATTTATAACTTCACTTTGGTCAACTATTATGAATACAGCTGAAGGTGTCAGTAATATCCCCAAAGATTATTTAGAAGTAGCACAAGTTTTAGAAATGCCTCGCTGGAAACAATTAATTAAAGTGGTTTTACCTGCTAGTTTGCCCTATATTTTTACTGGTTTACGCATTAGTTTGGGTATCGCTTGGCTAGTAATTGTAGCGGTAGAAATGCTTACTGGAGGAGTGGGAATTGGCTTTTTTGTTTGGGATGAATGGAATCGTCTCAATGTTAGTTCGGTATTTTTGGCTGTGTTTGTAATCGGTTTAACGGGTTTAATTCTTGATTATGCCCTTGCGACATTACAAATTATGATTACTCACCGCCCAGCAAGAGGTTAAATATGAGTAAAAATTTGAATAGAAGGTTATTTTTACAAGGAATTGGTGCAACAGCAGGGGCGATCGCCATTCATGGTTGTACGAATAATCAAAGCAAACAATCAAACAATATCCCTCAAGAGGCTTTAGCAGTTAAACCAATCATAAAATCAGAAACCTTAGAAAAGCCTAATTTAACTATCGGTTTTGTCCCAGTTAACGATTGTGCTCCTTTTGCGATCGCCTGGGAAAAAGGATTTTTTCGTAAATATGGTTTAAATGTAACCCTAAGTAGAGAAGCAAGTTGGGCAAATTCCAGAGATGGTTTAATTTTTGGACGCTTAGACGCTTCTCCAGTAGTATCAGGTGCAGTCACCAACGCTAGATTAGGTGCAGAGGGGGCAAGAAAATTCCCCCTGTGTGCGGCTATGACTATTCACCGTCATGGTAACGCCTTAACCATGAATCGAAAATTATGGGAAGGAGGAGTAAGACCTTGGTATAGTTACAATGGCAACTTAGATGCCTTTGGAAAAGATTTAAAAAATTATTGGCAAAAAGCACCTCTTCATGAACGAGTTTGGGCAATCGTGTTAAGTTCTTCAATTTATGAATATTTTGTCCGTTATTTAATTGCCTCCATCGGTTTAAATCCCGTTGATGAATTACGTTTAATTATTACACCACCACCACAAATGGTAAGTAATATGCGTATGGGAGCGATGCAGGCTTACATGGTAGCCGAACCATGGAATACAAGAGCAATTACGGGCAACGAAGGTATAGGATTTACTTTTTTGCAAGGAAGAGAAATTTGGCGAGGCCATCCAGATCGGATTTTAGCAGTAAGAGAATCATTTATTACGGATTATCCTAAAACTTATCGCTCTTTAGTTAAAGCCATGATTGAATCTTGTCAATTTTGTAGTAAAGAAGAAAACAGGCTAGAAGTGGCTGAAATTATCTCTAAACGCTCTTTTACAGGGGCAAATATTAAATATACCAAACCCGGTATTCTTGGCAAATTTAACTACGGAGGATTTGATGATCAACCTAGAATTAAGGAAAGTTTAGAAACTACGGTATTTTTTGATTTATCTCCAGATATTTCTACCATTGAAAATGATCATTCAACCTTTTTATGGCAATCAGATTGTTTTTGGTTAATGACTCAAGCCGCTAGATGGGGGCAAATTCCTGAATTTCCTCAGAATGCCCAAGAAATAGCCTCACAAGCATGGCAAACCAAATTATATCGAGATATAGCAGAAGAAATAGGCATAAAATGCCCAACAGAAGATTTTAAAATTGTACCTGGGAATGCTTTTATTGATGGAAAAACCTTTGATTCAAGTAACCCAATCGGTTATATCAATAGTTTTGATATACGTCATAATCGCCCTCAAATATATGCCTAAATCCTCTTTGTGACAAAATTTTAAATTAATAAATAATGAAATAAAATAAATAAAAATTATGGTATTACCTACAGAAAATCAATCTAAAAATAAAATTATGAACCCAAATTTAGCAGAATCTTTTTTAGTAATAGAAAATGTTGTTAAATCTTTTACTAAACTTGATGGTAGTCAATTTGTAGTCTTAAATGGCATTGATTTAACCATAGGAAATCAAGAATATGTATCGGTAATTGGTCATTCTGGTTGTGGAAAATCAACCTTAGTTCGCATTGTAGCAGGTTTAGAAAAACCAACTGCCGGGCTTGTCACTCTTGAAGGCAAAAAAATTACTAAACCGGGTGCAGAAAGAATGATGGTTTTTCAAGGTTATGCTTTACTTCCTTGGCTTACTGTGAGAGAAAATATTAGGTTAGCAGTGGATGAAGTTTTTAAAAATTCTAATAAAATAGAAAGAATTAGCATTGTTAATGAACATATTGAAATGGTAAAATTAACACCAGCAGCTGATAAATACCCCCATGAACTTTCAGGCGGTATGAAACAACGAGTAGGGGTTGCTCGTGCTTTAGCTACACGCC
>CAZWLZ010000436.1:0-2689 GCA_964634505.1 uncultured bacterium
CGATCGCCTGAGAATAATAACTAAAAGCAGCTTGATAATTACCTTTTGCGTCTTCTTGTACTGCCCAAAGATAAAATTGTTTAGCGGTGGCTATATCTTGAGGAATGCCAACGATACCTTCGATCAAAACATTAGAAATATTCGCCCCTTTAAAAATGGCATTAACCACATAAGCATTACGAAAATCGGCACCATTCAAATTTGCACCGCTTAAATTTGCACCGCTTAAATTTGCCCCAAATAAAGACGCACCACTTAAATTTGCCCCAGTTAAATCAGCCCTAGTTAAATTCGCCCGACTCAAATTTGCCCCTACTAAATTCGCTCCTGCTAAATTCGCCCCAGTTAAATTATTCATCACTAAACCAGCACTACTTAAATCACATTGAGGACATTTATTGGTATTTAAAAGTTTGCTTAAATCTGCTAAATTTTCTCCGTAACTAGGTAAGATGATGATCAAATTAGTGATTAATGTACAAGAAAGAAAAATAAATTTATTCATAAAAATTTTGCCCATTTTAAAATACTCTTTACTTAGATTAACAATTTAGTTTGAAAAAAAGATAAAATTATCCATAGAAATATAATTTAACATTTAATTTTTTTATGAATAGTCCAAAAGTAGAAATTTATACTTGGAGATTTTGTCCTTTTTGTATCCGTGCCAAAGCTTTATTAAAAAACAAAGGCGTTGATTTCATTGAATATTGTATTGATGGGGATAATCAAGCTAGAGAGGAAATGGCTAAAAGAGGTGATGGACGTAAAAGCGTACCACAAATTTTTATTGATGATCAACATATTGGCGGTTGTGATGATATTCATGATTTAGATTCTCAAGGCAAATTAGATCAATTACTTCACATTTCATAAGATATGCTTTTGTAATTATGTTATTATCAAATAATGTTTGAATAGGATGAACAAAAAGCAGAGCGAAATCAAGCTAAACACTCGGTTAGTTTTCAGTTTGCCACAAGGGCTTTCGATGACGAAAATCGAGTAACAGTCATTGATAATCTCCATGACTATGGCGAAACTCGCTATATTACACTGGGCAAGATTGACAACCGCTTGTATGTAGTCGCTTTTACCTTACGAGCATCTTTCATTCGTCTAATCTCAGCCCGAAAAGCCAATAATAAAGAGGTGAAACGCTATGAAAATTATTAAATACACTCCTTCAGAAAATAAAAAACCTCAACTGAGTGAAGCCCAAGAAGCTCGGTTAGCCAGTTTGTCAGATGAAGATATTGACTATTCAGATATAGAGGAATTAAATGATGAGTTTTGGGAAAAGGCTCAGATAGTATCCCTTAAGTTAACTCAACCAATTACTTTAAAAGTGTGATCGCTAATCTTATAAATTGACACAGTTATCATGTCCGTATAAGATCGGCGATCATATCAAGCATAACTTTTTCTTATAAGCCAAGGTTCAGGAAAGCCTTTTAACTTTGGAATTGATGCTTTACGCTCGCCTAATACTTTGATTATATTAAAGATAACCAAAAGCTAGCCCAAAGAACGCACCTTATTTATGGGTATTTTTTTTATATGTCTTAGGGTAGATGCTTTACGCTATAGCTAATACATCCTAAAGATTATATTGATCCCAAATTGCCTTTGGATTTCTGGGTTTTCTGAAAAAGACGATCTCCAAGTGTTGCAGGAGGCGATCGCCTTTTATAGGTTAATCACCTCAAAAGTATCTACGTCATTAATTAAATAAAAGAAAAAATCTGAATCAAAAGTCAAAATTTTATTAATATTTAATCTTTCTGCTGTTATTACTAATGTTGCGTCTGCCAAATCCATCGGACGATCTTTATACTTGTTCATAAGTAATAATAAACGAGAATGTTCATTCTCCTAAATCGGAGACAACATGACCATTTTTCGTAAAACTAACTTACCCAATTGATCTTGCATGAATCAGCCACCACGCCTTAAACAGAGATACATCGCTTCTGTAAAACAAGCCCAAGTCGTTATGAGAGAACAAGGATTGTTTTTTATATATAATTTAACAGCTTGATAATGAGGTTGAGATTTATCAACTAAGCTAAATAAAGGAGCTGTATCACATAAAATCATAAAATTAAACCCTGTTTTTTGTATTTTTCAACCAATAATTCCCCATAATCATCATTCTCATTATTAGGGGGTGACAATTCAATTTTTTCTACCTCCTCAAACCAAGTTGTCCATTTTTTCCTTAAATCATCAGAATCACCCGAAAAAGATTCAACTGTGATAGATACCTTTATTTTTTCTGGATATTTAGTTAGATAATCCTGAATTTCTGAAGGAATAACTAAAATACCATCTTTAACTTTTATTGGAAATGTTTTACTATTCATCGCTAAACTTTAAGTTCATAATAATGACTTTATCACTTTTTCACCAAAATTTAGTTAAGTATAATGGCGATCGCCAAGTATTGCAGGAGGCGATCGCCTTGTCAATATCTTAAAAGGGTAGATTAGGTTTTAAAAGAATAGTAAAACCAGCTTGTTCAAAATGATGATCGGTCGTAAATATTTCCGTAATTTTTATTTGTCGAGCTGTAATAATACTGGTACAATCAACCATACCCCATTCCTTATCTTTTACTTGTTTATATAAGGCAAAACTTTGGTTAAAAATCTTATCATCAATAGTAATACAAGTCCATTTTTGAGAA
>CAZWLZ010000437.1:0-2682 GCA_964634505.1 uncultured bacterium
ATGTTGATGAGGCAATTTTTATGTCGGATAAAGTGGTAATGATGACAAATGGCCCCAATGCTACTATTGGTAAAATTCTTGATATTCCTTTACTACGCCCTAGAAATGCTCATGAATTAAGGGAAACACCAGAATATTATGAATTGCGTAATCAGGCTTTAGATTTCCTTGAAAAATATCAATAATTTTTTATTAGTTATCAGTGAATACTTTTCTAATAATCGATTTTATTAATTACTAATATCAGATGAATAAGCCTAAATATTCTTTACTAATTCCTATTTATAACGAACAGGAAAATATTAAAGAATTATATTCTCGTGTTTCTGCAATTATGGATAAACTTGATGATACCTCTGAATTAGTTTTAATTGATGATGGTAGTAAAGATAAATCTTTATCAATGATGCGTCAATTATCTGAACAAGATAATCGAGTTTGTTATCTTAGTTTAGCCCGTAATTTTGGTCATCAAATTGCTGTTACTGCTGGATTAAATTTTGTTAGAGGTGATGCTGTGATTATTCTTGATGCAGATTTACAAGACCCTCCTGAGTTAATTCCTGCTATGCTAGAGTTATGGCGACAAAATTATCAAGTTGTTTATGCCCAAAGAATTAAACGTAAAAAAGAAAATTGGTTTAAGCGTTTTACTGCTTATACTTTTTATCGTATTTTAAAATATTTGGCTGAAGTTGATATTCCCACCGATACAGGCGATTTTTGCTTAATCGATCGCCAAGTGATAGACTTATTAAATAAAATGCCCGAACGTAATCGTTATATTCGTGGTTTACGCTCTTGGGTTGGTTTTAATCAGATTGCTTTAAATTTTGAACGCCCTCCTCGTTTTGCAGGAGATGTTAAATATACTTTTCATAAATCTCTTTCTTTAGCTATTAATAGCCTTATCTCCTTTTCTAAAGTACCTTTACGAGTCTCCACTTATCTTGGTTTTTTTGCTGCCTTTCTTGCTATTATTATGGCGATTTTAGTGCTTTATTGGCGGTTATATCAACCTCATTCTCCTGTAACTGGTTTTGCGGCGATCGCCATTGCTATGTTTTTTTTAGGCTCAGTACAATTAATTAGTATCGGTATTTTAGGGGAGTATATAGGCAGAATTTATGAAGAAGTGAAAGGAAGACCGCTTTATACTGTAGCAGAAATCAAGGGATTTAATCAGCCACAATCATAAAATTTTATTCTTTGATAATCTTTTTAATTTGTTCAAAATTTATTTTACCTTGAGCATTTCGAGGAATAAGATTAACCGCATACCAATGCTTAGGAATTTTATAATTACTCACACTTTTTTTAAGAATATCAATCATAACTTGCTCAGAAAATTGATCACTTTTAGGAATATAAATGGCGATCGCCATCTCACCCCAAATAAGGTCTTTTTTTCCGAAAATAACAATATCTTGGACTAAATCAGTTGCTAAAATAACCGCTTCAATTTCGCAAGGATAAATATTTTCGCCCCCACTAATAATTTTTCTGCTATTTCTGCCCATAATATAAAGATAATTTTGCTCATCAAAATAACCTAAATCATCTGTTACAAAATAATTATTATTATTTAATTTTTCTGGATAATAACCTTCAAATAAAGAAGAACATTTTATATTAATAATTCTCGTGTTTTTTTGTGGATTTAAAGAATTATTGGGAGTAAAAAAAATTTCCGCATGAGGTAAAAGTTGACCATTACTATTATTACCTTCTAAAAAAATTTTTGGTTTTAAAATAGTAATAGCTGAAGCCGTTTCAGTCATCCCATAAGTTAAGGCAATATTAATTTTTTCTTCTCTAGCTTTAATGAGCAAAATTTTATTAGTAGCCGCTCCGCCCACTAAAACTGTTTTAAATTGTCTTAACCAGCTAGGATTATTTTCTAATAAAAATTGTAACTGTGTTGGCACTAAAGAAATAAAATAATTATCAAAATTATTCGTAGTAAAATTATTATGTTTTAAATTTTGATAAGAAGCAATTTTAAAATTGCCTTCAGTCAAAAAAGAACGTAAAAACTGCATTAAACCACTAACATGATATAAAGGTAAGAGACAAAAAGAGTTTATTTTTTCCTCATTAAAATACTCAAAAAATCCTCTAACAGAATTACTTAAACTTTGCCATGAATGAATAGCAAATTTTATTTTGCCTGAACTTCCTCCCGTTGGAATCATAATTTTATTAGGTAAATAATTTGCATTATTTAATGTAATATGACCAGAAAAATCATAATTAATATTACCTAAAATTAAATCAGGTTTTGCCAATTCAAATAACTTTTGAAACTCTGTTTTATTCCATTTATAATTAACTAAAAATAAACTAGAATTTGTCATAATACTAGCTAAAAAACCTGCCAAAAAATTTAAAGAATTACTCTCTACTAAAAATATAATTGGCTTATTAGTAGATAAATTAATAATTTGATTTAAATATTCTTTTGTTATCCTATAAAAATCATCACAATTATGATCTATTAATCTATTATTTTGACAATAATTTTTTAAATAACTTAAAGTTAATTCTTTATTTTTTTCAAATCTCATTCTTTTTCTCCTCTTGATCCCCCTTAAAAAGGCAGGGTTGTTTCATTCTAAAGAAAAAGTGATAATTATAGGGAGAATGGGGGAAATGGGAGATAGGGTAATGATGACAAGAGTA
>CAZWLZ010000438.1:0-2681 GCA_964634505.1 uncultured bacterium
GCTAGAAGCATTAATTTTAAGAAAGGACGGGCTAGGAAGCCCATCCCACAATAATATTGATTGGCGATCGCCAAAAAGTACAGTGAGTTGATTGGCGATCGCCAATATTTGCACCTACATCAATTATTAAATCTAAATTTTTCTTAAACTTTTTAATAGTATTAATAAGTAAAAGTTCCCCATTTTCATTAATATTAGAATTGTTTGCTAAATGGTATTTAAAAAATTTGCGATTATGAAAATATACTAATAGCAATTTTTAATAGTCAGGGATTTTGACTCATAAATTGATGAATATAAGTAATAAAATCACCTTTGATACTTATCATTTTTAATTATTAATAAACTGCTATAAGTGCAATCAATTTAACATATTGTGCTTTTTTTTTAACTTATTTTATTCTTCATATTTTGTAAAAAATTAAATGTTTATATTTTCTAAAAATGTAATTTTAAAAAATAGTATTGTTGCTCTTTTTAGTGGCATAATAATGGCTTTAACTATAACCCCTTTTAATCTATTTTTTTTAAGTTGGATTGCCTTAATACCCCTATGGATAATTATTAGAAAATCATCAAAATTATTTTATTTTTATGCCTTTTTATGGGGTTGTGGTTATCATGGTTTAGCCTTATTTTGGATTACGGGTATTTATCCTATGACATGGATGAGAGTACCTTATTTTAGTAGTTTATTAATTACTATTTTTGTTTGGGTATTTATAACTTTATGGGGAACAGCTTTAGTCGTTTTTTGGTCTTTTTTAGTAAAAAAATTGAGTATTTTAAAAAATAATTATTACTCTAATTTTATTCAACAATTATTGACTATAATTTTTGCTGTTTCTCTATGGTGTATTTTAGAAAATATTTGGAGTCATACCCCTTTATGGTGGACAACTTTATCCTTAACTCAAAGTCCCAATAATTTGAATATTTTACAACTATTACAATTTTCGGGAACAACAACGATAACGGCTTTAATTGTTAGTATAAATTTATTTTTAGCAGAAGGTTTATTTAATTTATTTACTTATTATCAAAGTAATAAAAACATAAATATTAATCAATATTTTTATCAATTTAGATTGGGATTAATAGGATTAATCTTATTAATTATTACTCATGTTTTTGGCTATTTTATCTATCAACAAGAAATTGTAAACCCCCTAGAAAAAGAAATAAAAATAGGCATCATTCAAGGCAATATTCCTAATGAAATAAAATTTCATCCCGAAGGTTGGCGAAATGCCCTTGAAAGATATACTCAAGGTTATCAAATTTTAGCTAAACAAAATGTTGACGTGATTCTGACTCCTGAGACTGCCTTACCTTTTTATTATGATCAAATAAAAGAAAATAGCTCTTTTTATCAAGCAATATTAAAAGAAAAAATACCTGTTTTTTTAGGTGCTTTTGATCAAAAAAATAACGCTTTTACTAATACTTTATTTTTGCTAAATAATGAGGGTAATATTATTAGTAAATATGACAAAGTTAATCTCGTACCTTTAGGAGAATATATCCCTTTTTCTTCCATTTTAGGTAATTTTATTAAGCGTCTTTCTCCTTTAGATGCTCAATTAATTGGTGGAGAAAAAAATCAAATTTTTAATACTCCTTTTAGTCAAGCTATTATTGGTATTTGTTATGATTCGGCTTTTTCTGAGCATTTTAGAAGACAAACAGCTTCAGGAGGTCGATTTATCATTACAGCTTCAAATAATGCCCATTATAGCGATTCTATGGCTAGTCAACACCATGCCCAAGATGTAATGAGGGCGATCGAAACTAACCGATGGATGGCGACAGCAACTAACACGGGTTATTCTAGTATTATCAATCCTCGTGGTGATACGATTTGGATTTCTAATATTAATAAATATCAAATAAAAAAAGGAATAATTTATCAAAGAGATACTAAAACTTTATATGTCAAATGGGGTGATTGGTTAGTAAAAATTTTTACTTTATATACTTTAATTTATTTAATATTTTTGAGAATAAAAGAGTTAGAAAATAAAAGAAAATAACATAGAATTATCAAATTTTTTCTCTCTCATAATTTCAATTTATAGCACTACTTTTTACATTATGACGAGCTAAAAATCTATGCTTTTTGTAAGGTAAGTAATGATATTCGATCATTATTGTAGATAATGATCGATTTTGATTGATTAATTGGTACAAAATTTGTTATTTTTTCCTTGTGAAGAGGTATTATCAATATTTTATAACAGTAGCCTCAATGCTTAGGTTGTTTTATTCACAAGGGATTTAAGCCCCTTACCCAAAAGATTCAAAGGTATTTCATTATTTGCTATCTATTTCTAAAATAACAGGAGCATGATCACTAGGCTGAATTAATTTTCGAGGAGTTATATCAATATAACAATTAGAAACTTTTTGATCTAAAATTTCATTTATATAAATATGATCAATACGCCAACCTCTATTTTTACTAAAACCGCCTTGACGATAATCCCACCAAGAAAAATGCCCATTTTCGTCATTAAATTTACGAAAAACATCTTTAAAACCCATATTCAAAATATCTTGTAAAGCTTCCCTTTCAGCAACAGAAGCCATAATATGATTTTGCTTTCCCTCCGATTTATAAATATCCTTATCTTCTAAAGCAATATTAATATCGCCACAAATACATAGAGGTTGTTGGGGGT
>CAZWLZ010000439.1:0-2669 GCA_964634505.1 uncultured bacterium
GAGTGTGGTGCGTCTACCAATTCCGCCATTTGCCCTTATTTTTACCCTTATCATTATAACCTATTTCTTCTCGAAATAACAAGTTTTGATAAGCAGAAGATTTTGACCATTGATCTATTTCTCTTGCTCTTATTACTGGCACAGGGTGAGTTAATTGAGCATTTTGTGCCTCTTTTAACATCTGTCCTAGGTCAGTTTGACTAATATTATCATAAGCTTTTGCTTGAGCTATAAATGCCTCTAAATTTAACTTAGGTGCTAATTTTACTGAGCCGCCCGTTAATTTCATTAATAAAGACATGATTACTTGAGGATTTTGGACTGCTAATAAGGCAGCACGATCACAAGTAAACTCGGCACATCGAACCCACTGTAACATTTGACTGCGTAGAGATTGAGCAATGACTGTTCCCCAGGTAGGCACTAAATCCGCTGCTAAAACGAGCATATTAGCCAACGTAAGGTAAACTCCATGTTCACATTTAAGATGTCCCAATTCATGGGCAATAACGCCTTTAATCTCATCATCAGTTAACATATCAACTAAAGAGGTATGAATAACGATAAAAGGTTTTTCTCCTCTGATGGCTAGAGTATAGGCGTTAGGGATAGGATTTTGTTGAAGATATAATTGAGGAATTTCTACGTCTAAAATTTCACAAGCAGACACTAGCAGTTGATGGATTTCTGGTAATTGTTTCTCACTAATTAAAATACTAGAGGCAATATTATTGACGTAAAAAAACTGTTCGGCGATCGCCCCTAAAAGACTTCTTACGGTCAAATCTAAAGCAGGTATTTGTTTTAAATTATTGGTTGCTTGATAATCAAGAGGGTGACGAAAATCATCAGCACAAAGTCCAATTAATTTGATAGTCATTATATTTTTTGTAAGTGTCAATTAAGTTATAAGTTTAAATAGAAAATATTAGTTCCTAATTCTGTTTTAAAGTTGCCCTAATTTTTTTAGGGCTGTTTCAAGGTAACTTTAAAAAAGGAAAATTAATTTGTTAATCGTTAACAGGGTTAGCTTTCTCATCTTGTTTTCACGAAAAAGAAGTTAATTTCCATATGTTTTGTTGAGAAATAGACTAAGTAGCAAAAGATTTACCACAACCACAAGTTTGATTAGCATTCGGATTAGTAAATTGAAAACCACCACCAATCATAGCGTTACTATAATCTAAAACTAAACCATAAAGATATAAAAGACTTTTGCCATCGCAAACTATTTTAAAGCCATCATAATCGAAAATTTTATCATCACTATTGACATTATTTAAATCTTCAAAGTCCATCAAATAAGACATTCCAGAACATCCCCCTTGACGTACTCCTACTCGTAAACAAAGATTTTCATTTCCTGCTTGTTCTTTTAACATAAAAACGTGTTTTAAAGCTGTTTCTGTTAATTGAATACCTTTGGTTGGTGTTTGAATTGTTTGTGTCATATCTCGTTATTTTTTGAAGGTTTGATAATTTATATTATTCTATGATTTTAGATCAAATTATCTTAACTCGGCTGTTTTTTGGTAATAATAAATTAATTAATAACTATAAAAAAGCTTCTCTACTTTGCGTCCATGCTATGTAAACTAAGAGGTACAAAGTCGCCGTAAATAGTTAAACCTAATAAAAAAGATTCTCCTTCTTGAATTAATTTGCCAGTCATAACACAACTTTCATCTTTTCTGGCGATCGCCACAAAGGTAGAACGAATATCAGATGGAGTAAAACTGGGGCGATAATCCCCTGATTTCTGTTGTACATAATTCCAAAGAATATCTCTAATTAAGGCTTGATAACCTTTACTACCAGATAAATTTTTCAGACTATCTTTTAATGTTTTTTCCAACCGAATACTGGTAACTTCCATTTGAGTGGTAGAAGTTCGATTAATATTACTCATATTTTGCTTAATTTCAATAGGATAAAGTAATGTTATTGTAATTATAAAGGGTAAATTTTTGCAAGTTAGATTTTTTTATTTCAAACATTCACTTTCTCTCAACTTATGAAAAATTTTAGTTATGATATGATTGATTGTTAACAAATTTTAAAATTATTGAATTTCTTATGACATTAGCTTTAACTACGGAAAATGTAGAAAACGTTTTGGATGAATTACGTCCTTTTTTAATCTCTGATGGTGGCAATGTGGAGTTAGTCGAAATTGATGGACCTATTGTCAAACTTAAGTTACAGGGTGCTTGTGGTTCGTGTCCAAGTTCGGCCATGACTTTGCGAATGGGTATTGAACGTCGTTTAAAAGAGTATATTCCCGAAATTGCTGAAATTGAACAAGTATTTTAATTAATTGATATTACTCAAAATTAATAAATTGGGATAGGTAATGGGTAATAGGTAATGGGTAATGGGTGAAGAAAAAGAATAAAATTTGAGTTATGTCTTAAAAATATCCAAATAAAACCTAACCCCTAATACCTAATACCTAATACTTAATACTTTCTAACTAAATAATGTTTAATCAATCTTCGTCAAAATTTTCGATCAGTGAAATTTCTATTCGCCGTCATATTGGTACGTTTATGTTGGCGATCGCCTTAGTGGTAGTAGGTATTTTATTTGTATTTCGTTTACAAGTAGATTTATTACCAGCTATCACCTATCCCCGTATCGGTTTACGTTTAGAAGCTCCTGGTATTGCC
>CAZWLZ010000440.1:0-2650 GCA_964634505.1 uncultured bacterium
TTTACCCCTTGCCCTTTTATATCATCGTCGGGCATAAATATATTTAATTAAACTCACACCAAGCCAACCTAAAAGAGCATAGACGAAAATCGCTACTAAGACATTAAGATCAAAAACGTTCGCACCACCGATGGGATTACTGCTACCTTCTGTTACAGGGCTGATAAATAAGGTAGAAAAAGGGGCAATGAAGGGATCAGATAAGTTATAAATAAATTGGGTAAACTGATTCTCTGTATTCGCTCCCGTAAAACGCAGAAAGAAGCGTAAGGTAAGTAAGACTTGTAAAAATCCTATCAGAATATAAATGCTATTGAGAATCCAGACAAAAGAGGAATTTCTCTGACCCGTTTTTAATCTTCTTTCCTCTTTATTCAGTTGAAAGGCTTCTTCTTCTTGTCGAAGCTCTTGCCGACGATTATCGTTACTTTGATCATAAGGATCTTGATTCATTGTTGTAAATCTTTTATATTATTATTTATTTGAATAGAATTTTACATACGACGACCGATCATCAAGTTGTAAATAATGCCGATGAGAGCTAAAACTAAAAGTAGATGAATTAAGCTACCTCCAATGTTGATAGAAAATCCTAATAGCCAAAGGATAGCGAGAATACCGACACCTGTCCAAATCATGTTAAACATTTCTTTCCCTCTTTAAAATAAATTTATTACTTATTACTTATTACTTAATTTTTAAGATCTTCTACAGCATTACGAGCGTTACTTTCAACTTGTTTTGCTTTACCCATGAATTGATCTTTAGAGTTACCCGTCATATTGCCAATAGCTTCTTGAGTTTTACCTTCAATATTTTTGGCGACAGCTTGAGATCTTCCTTTTAAGCTCATGCTATCTTTTATATCAAGGGCTTTATTTTGGACTTTACTTTCCACTTGTTTTGCTTTACCCATGAATTGATCTTTAGAATCACCTGTTATATTACCGATGGCTTCTTGGGTTTTACCTTCAATATCTTTACCCATCGCTTTTGCTCTTTCACCCCAAGCTATTTGATTACTAGGGACATTAACAGATGAGCTTAGTAACGAGGAAGCGTAACTCTTTTCACCCATAAAACCAAAACTTGTAGCCGTTGAAATAATTAAAACTAAGCTAATACTTAAAAATAATTTACGGACTTGTTGAAATAAAATCATCTTTTTCTCCAAAAATAATTAATTGATTATTACTTATTACTCATTACTACTTATTAATCAATAGCTTTTTTTACTTCATCTTTGACATCTTCAACGATATGTCTAACGTGTGCTTCTGTTTGTTTTGCCTTTCCTTCTGCTTGATTTTTAGGATCGCCGATAACATCTCCGTAAGTTTCTTTAATTTTTCCTTCGATATTTTTAGCGGTTGCTTTTACTTTATCTTGTAAACTCATGATATTTTCTTAATTTATTTTGTGAAATTTGACTAAATAATCAAATTATTTTAATTATTTATTTGCCATGACTTTTTAGGATAGAAATAGTTAAAATACTAACTGAAACTATTGTATTTTCGCCATAGGCAAAGAATAAAATTAACTTCTTACCATTTCATAGTAATCCTTTTTTTTAAAATATTATGTCCAATATTTTACTATTAATTTTTATTAAAACTAAACGATATAATGGCTATAGCTTTTAAGTAATTGTTAAGAAAATATGTTATTTATTAAATATATAATAAAGTTTCATTGTATTTTTATAATTATAATTAGGGCTTATTTTTAAACAATATATTTATTTTGTGATTGTTTGATTGTTTGTAAATTACGAGGTCTTAAATTTTAGAGAAAAATAATTTTGCGTTGCTGATTTTAAACATGAAAAGTAAATTTATTTTACTTTCTTAGTTGCTCAAATTCTTTATTTTTTCAGTAATTCAAAAATTAGTAAAAAGTTGGAAAATTAAAATTCATAGCTCAAATCAGCAACGCCCAATTTTTAAATCAATTATTAATACTATCTCCCGTTTCCTATCTCTTATCTCCTATCTTATATATTCATTGAAAATTTTATGATTCACTAACGCCAAGTTTTATTTTCTAAGTCTCTTACTTGTCGCTCAAGACGATCAATTCTTCCCCTTAATTCATCTACTTCTGATTGTCGGGAAACGCCTAAATCTTGAAGGATATTGCGTATTTGACGCTCCATTTGTGCTTGAATATTACTTTGATCTGATTGAATTTGATTGATTAAATCATCCACAATGCCTTTTGCTTGATCTGGATTAATTTTACCTTCTTTGACCCATTGTTCACTAGCTTCTTTAATTTTTTCAGCGGCTAAGGATGTTGTACCAACTCCTATCATAAGTAATTGTTTTAGCCAATCGTTATTATCCATAATTTTATCAGCAGTTTTTAATTATTCTTCTATTCTAAAAGGTTATAATTATTATGATCCAACTATAGCTAATTCCTTTGAATGATGAAAATTATCACCTCTGATATTAATATTCCCAACCAAAATTTATTAATTCAGGGTTTTTTAGCACAACCAGACACCACAGATATTCTATCTGCTGTTATTGTGATTCAAGAAATTTTTGGCGTTAATGAACATATCAAAGATGTTACCTGTCGTATTGCCCAAGAAGGTTATGTGGCGATCGCCCCAGCAATATATCAACGTCAAGCCCCTAAT
>CAZWLZ010000441.1:0-2644 GCA_964634505.1 uncultured bacterium
CATGGTTACAAATAAAAGAGATACAAAAACAGCCTTTTCAAGGAACAGGAAAACCAGAAACATTAAAACATGATTTGTCGGGGTGTTGATCAAGAAGAATTGATCAAGAACATCGTTTAGTTTATCAGGTTTTAGAAAATAATTAGATATGAAAGTAAAATTTGAATCAACTTTTGCTAAGGATTTACAAAAAATAAAAGATAAAAAACTATCTGAGTAAATAAAATCCGTAATATTAGAATGTAAAAAAGTAGAATTATTCAATCAAATTAAAAATGTTAAAAAATTAATGGGATTTAGCCACCAATTTAAGTAATTATTTTATATAAAATTTAGAGTCTATTTATCAAGATGCTTTAAGATTTGTTAAACAAAAAACTAAATACTCCATCAAATTTTATGACTCTTGCCCTTATACTATAGATTTAATATATATTTAAAACAATTATTGTCAATAAGGATCGTTTATTTTGAGAAAAGTTATGGGTAGGTTAACACAAAAATTTTTGACAATGTTGAAAATTCCTTCAACTTCAGGAAATATTGTTACTGATAATCAATCTAAATCTAATAATTTTGTGAATCAAGGACTATCTTTAGCAATTATTTTGGCATCTTTAGTTATTACTTATTTACCGCCTCTTTTTGGTTTAAAAGCTAATATTACCATCGTGAGTGGCACAGAATTAAAAGAAGTTTTAGAAACTTTATCACAAAAATTTGAACAAGAAAATCCTCAGATTAATTTAGATTTAAAATTTCAAGGTTCACAGGATATTATTACTAATTTTATTGATGAAAAAAATGATTTTAATTCAACTATTTTAATCCCTGCTAATAGTGAATTAATTAATGAATTAGAAACTAAATTAAAAGCTCAAGGAGAAACAAAAATATTTTTTAATCCTCCCAAAGCCTTGGCTAAAACTTTATTATTAGCTATAGCATGGGAAGAAAGAGGAAAGGTTTTATTTCCTGATAATAAATTTAGTTGGCAAATTTTAGAAAATGCCTTAATCACGAGAAATTGGGATAAATTAGGTGGAGAAAAAATATGGGGTAGTTTTGATTTTATCACAACAGATCCTACCCGATCAAACTCTGGTCAATTAACTTTAAGTTTGTGGGCAAAAAGTGAGTTAAATCAGCATAATTTAACTGTTAATGATGTGAATAATCCTGAAATAAACAAACTTTTTCAACTTATAAAAAAATCCGTTTATCAACCTCCTAGATCAACTGATATTTTACTACAAGAGTTTATTGTTAGGGGAGTAAATGATGCGGATGTGGCTACAGTTTATGAAAGTATTGCGTTATATCGTTGGCAAGAGGCGAAACAAAGTCAAAGTCAAGGTTATCAAATTTACTATCCTAATCCTACCATTGAAACAACTATTATGGGTGCAATCATGCAGAAAAACGTTAGCAATTCTGAAGCTAAATCAGCTCAAAAATTTCTGGATTTTTTAACAGAAAATGAACAACAAATAATTTTTGCAAATTATGGTTTTCGCCCTGTTAATAATGTTGATTTACAATCTTTAATAAATAGCCCTTGGAATCAAAATATTTCTGGAGTAGAAATAAATCCCACTATAACTATTAATTCCAGTGTTAATACAGAGATAATAAATGAAATTCAAAAAGTTTGGTATCGTTTACCATAACTATTTTTACTTTCGATGGAGATAGAAGATAGTCAGAAAAATTAATTTAAAAATTAGTCAAAATAAAAGAGGGGTAATATGTCTTAAAAAACCTTCAGAAATAAGTCTCTTAATTTTTGAGCTTCTTTTTCTATGTCATGATTTTGAATCACTTTTTCTTTTCCTTTTTTACCCATTTGAGCTATTTTTTCAGTGGGTAAAGTCAAAGCTGATTCTAAGGCTACCGTTAAAGCATCAATATCTCCTGCGGGAATTAACAACCCAGATTCACCATTGATGACTAATTCAGGGATTCCCGCAACATAGGTGCTAATAACAGGTTTTCCTAAAGCTAATGATTCCATAATAACCACAGGTAAACCTTCTGCGAAGCTAGGCATTACCATTAATTTTGCTTGGTTGATTTGTGCTATAACTTCATCACTACTCGCCCAACCAGTAATGATTACTTGTTCTTTAATACCTAATTTTTGGGCTAAATTTTCGATTTCTTGTCTTAATTCTCCATCTCCCACTAAAATTAACTGATAATCTAGTCCTTTCTTTTTTAATCTAGCTATTGCTTCTAATAATAATAATTGTGCTTTTTGAGGGCATAATCTTCCTACACACACTAAACGATTTTTTTCAGGTATAAGTGAAATTTCGGCTTCAATAAACTTTTTATCTAAACCACAATGAATAATATGAATTTTACTCCATTCTTGATAGTCACACCAACGATAAATTTGACTTTTACCATAACTACTAATTGCTACCACAAATGTCGCTCTTTTTATTTTTTCGGGTAGTGCGATCGCCTTTGGTTTATCAAATTCTTCTGGACCATGAATAGTAAAACTATAAGTGAAACTACCCAAAATACTTGTTAGCATAGCAACACTGGTGGAATTAGTACCAAAATGAGCGTGTATATGTTTTATTTGCTCTTTTTTTAACCAAAATGACAAAACACAAGCCTCTGCAAGATAAGC
>CAZWLZ010000442.1:0-2616 GCA_964634505.1 uncultured bacterium
TAATTATAGTATCAAAATTTTCTTTCATCGCACTCGTCCAGATTTATGGGAATCTAATTATCCTTTGCCTTCTGATTTTTCTTTTCCTAGTGGCCACGCAATGGGTAGTATGAATTTAGCAATAACTCTTTTAGTGATTTTTTGGGGTAGTCGCTATCAACCTTTATTCTGTATTTTGGCAGGAATTTATGTTATTTCGATCGCTTGGACACGCTTATATTTAGGGGTACATTATCCTAGTGATATATTAGGTGGCTGGTTATTTGCGATCGCCTGGACAAGCCTAATTACACTATTATTTAACTTACCTCAATCTGAAAACAATACCAATTAAATTTTATGGGGAAAAATAAGTTTTTATCTAAACCCATTAATATAGTTTTTGCATCTTTAATACTGTTAATATTATTCAACCCTTTAACTATTGTTAAGGCGGGTGAAAGAGCTGTTTTAATGCGTTTTGGAGAAGTACAAAAACGAATTTTAGGAGAAGGAATACATTTAATAATTCCCTTGGTTAATACTGTGGAAAAATTAACAGTTAAGATTCAAAAAGAAGAGATCAAAGTGGAAGCATCAACCAAAGATTTACAAGAAGTTTTTAACAAAATTGCCTTAAATTGGCACTTAAATCCGAATAAAGTTAATGTAATTTATCAACAAATTGGTAAAGAAAATGAAATTATTCAAATTATAATTAATCCTGCTGTAGCAGAAATTTTGAAAGCAGTTTTAGCTAAATACACTGCCCAAGAAATCATCATCAAAAGGGAAGAATTAAAAGCAGAAATTGATCACTTATTAATCCAAAGATTAAATAAATATTTTTTAGAAATTGATGATATTTCTCTAGTTCATATTAATTTTTCTGAGGGTTTTACTGAAGCGGTGGAAGCAAAACAAATTGCCGAACAGGAAGCAAAAAAAGCAGGTTTTAGGGTGCTGAAAGCTCAAAAAGATGCGGAAGTTAATATCAATTTAGCTAAAGGAGAAGCGGAAGCGCACCGAATTTTACAAGATTCTTTAACACCAGAAATTTTACAGTATCAAGGTATTAATAAATGGAATGGTAATTTACCTTTGATTATGGAAAAAGATCACATAAATTTTCTGAATTTAGACTTAGAAGATTTACAACAATTATCATCGCAAAAATAGCTTGTTTATTCAGTGGAATACTTACAAATTTTTAACGACTGAAGTCTCCAAATTTTAGAGCATGGAATATAATACCTTATTAATCACTGATAAATTTTACTCAATATTAATCAGTGATAAATTTTACTCGATAAAAGATAAAAGTTGTGCAAATATTTGAGCAACTTTTGTTTGAAATCGTTCACGGTGTTTAATTTTTAAAAAAGGTCGAATCATCTCTAATTCTTGAGGTTTTTTAGCGTGATTATCTATAATTTTAATTGCTTTTAAAGTCCCTAATTTAATCTCTTTTTTGACCATTAATTCAGAAATTCCTGCGGCGGCTTGGCTATCTTCTAAAATGGCTTTAATCATCTCTCCTGTATTTAAAATTAAAGTGGTTTTCAGCTGTTTAGGATTAATCCCCCATTCGATTAAAGATTTTTCTAATTTTTGTTGTGTACCAGATCCTGATTC
This sequence comes from uncultured bacterium, assembly GCA_964634505.1. Taxonomy (GTDB): domain Bacteria; phylum Cyanobacteriota; class Cyanobacteriia; order Cyanobacteriales; family Cyanobacteriaceae; genus CAZWLZ01. The sequence goes on from CAZWLZ010000442.1 coordinate 1,615, forward strand.
TCTCATGATCCAATCACTATGAATTAATTCATTTAATTTGATTTTTTCTTGATTAAACCAAGAATGTTTTTTTCCTACCACAATTAACAGTCGATCTCTACCTATTTCCTCTTGATATAAAGTATCTTCTAACTCCGATTTAACTTCTCCTTCAATTAAGCCTAAATCAAATTTTCCAGCTTCAGTTCCTAAGCAAATTTCTTCACTATTAGCTAAAGTACAATTAATATTTATTTGGGGATAATTATGCTGAAATTGTCTAATTTTTTCGGGCAACCAATAATTACCAATAGTCAAACTAGAGCCAATTTTTAACTCGCCTCTTTGTAAATTATTTAACTCTTTTAATGCTCTTTCTGTTAAAGCAACTTGATCTAAAATTTTAGGTGCTTCTGTTTGTAATAATTTTCCAGCTTCGGTAATTTCAATATGTCGCCCTAAACGATGAAATAATTTAACACCGTATTCTGTTTCTAAATTTTGAATAGCGGCACTAACCGCCGGTTGAGTAATGTATAAAGCATCGGCAGCACGGCTAAAGTGTAAATATTTAGCAACCACAAGAAATACTCGCAATTGATCTAATGTCATTTGTGCCATATTATTACCAAATTTAAGATTAAAAAAGAGGGATAAACCCTCGATAAAAGTTTTTACTAAGAGCTTTTTTAGTGCTTAGTAATTATTAAAATGTTTTTCAAAAACGCCAAGAATTGTTGATTGAAATATTCTCTAATTATTAAAAATTGAAATTGAAAAGGCATTTTTAATCAACAGGTGCGTTAGATACTTGTGCATCAATCTCTGCTTGAGTCACGTTAGGAATTGAGAAGGTTTTATCAGTAGCATCAACAATTTTAGTTAATACAGAAGGTATATTAAATGATAATTCTCCTGTATCGGGATTACTACTAATGGTTAAATTTGTGCCGTCAAGAATTTTTACTGCTACAGGTTGTTTGCTGGGAATATTTAAAGACGCTACTTTAGCATCGTTAGGAA
>CAZWLZ010000443.1:0-2608 GCA_964634505.1 uncultured bacterium
CTTAATTGTTCAGAAGGATCAGTTAATAGCCTTTTAGCTACATAAGGATAAGCCTTACTTAACACCTTAAAAGTAGGATCAATACCGATAGCAATCCCTTCTAAAGTAACCATAGAACGAATAATTAAAGCATAATAAGCAGGTACACGAAAAGGAAACTCATACATCATCGCTGACATTTCATCAGTGATTTTTTTAAAATTTAACTCCGCTACCGATGCCCCCAAAGCATTATTAAAAACGTTCGCTAAAGCTGGTATAATAGGCTCTAAATTGGTTTCGGGAGTCAAAAAGTCTAAATTGACATAATCTTGAGCTAACCCCTTAAAATCACGATTAACTAAGTGAACAACAGCTTCAATTAAACCATAACGTTGATAGGGTTTAATATCACTCATCATACCAAAATCAAGATAAGCAAGTCGCCCATCACTCATGGCTAATAAATTACCCGGATGAGGATCGGCATGAAAAAAACCATGTTCTAGTAATTGACGTAATGAACACTGTACACCCACTTCAATTAAATGAGTGGGACTTATACCCATAGCTTGAATTTCCTTAGTTTGAGTTAATTTTAAGCCCGAAATCCACTCCATCGTTAAAACTCGGCGGCCTGTGTATTCCCAATAAATTTTAGGGACATAAATTTCGGGTAACATACCATACAAACTGTTAAATTTTTCAGCATTTTCTCCCTCGTTAAGATAATTCATTTCTTCAAAAATTCGAGCGGCTAATTCGTCGGTAATTGCCACTAAATCTGATCTAATTCTACTGATATTTTTGTTTGCCCAACCTGCTATTTGACGTAAAATATAAACATCTAAAGTAATTTTTTTGATTAAGTCTGGACGTTGAACTTTGATGGCTACTTCTTCGCCTGTTCTTAATTTGCCCTTATATACTTGACCTAAAGAAGCTGCGGCGATCGGTTTTTCAGAAATTTCGGCATAAATATTTTGAGGTGTATCTCCTAATTCTTCTTCTATAAATTGATAAGCTATTTCATTAGAAAAAGGAGGTAATTGATCTTGTAATTTGGTCAATTCATCTAAATAAAGGGGCGATACTAAGTCCGGACGGGTAGATAGAGCTTGACCTATTTTAATGTAGGCTGGACCTAATTTAGTGAGCATTTCCTTTAATTGTATTGCTCTTCGATGATCTTTTTTACTTGAATTACCCCAAAAGGAATCCCATTTTAAGCCAAAATAAAAGGAAGCAAAAGGAAAAACTATATTAATTAATCTACCTATTACTTGTAAAGGACGATTTTTATAAAATTCTGCTATGGTTTCAGGATTATAACGCCATGTGTCAGGAGATTTATCATTAATAGGTCCTAAATCTTCCTCGTGGTATTTTGGCAGCGCAATTGGTTGATCGTGATGTACATTGATGATTATGTCGTCTGAGTTTTCGTCAATAAGGGGATAAACTATTTGCGTCATGGATTCCTTTTGTTAGGGATAATGATTATTAATTTTAGATTGAGCCTATTTTTAATCATTGTAACAAAATCTTTACATTTTATCGTAAAAATACTATTTTTCTTTTTCTTGCTGTGGAACAGGCATCCTGCCTGTTAGGATGTTGGGGGGATTTTTATCTTACATTTTAAGTAATAATTAAATTTTTTTAAATAATCAAATTATGTCTATTCTTTATCAAAAATAGTTCTTTATTCTCTATTTTCGACTTTCCTAATCTCCCTAGAAAGTTTGATTACCCTACCCCCCCTTAAAAAAGCAGGGCTGTTTCATTCTAAAGAAAAAGCGATAATTATAGGGTGATAGGGTGATAGGGCAATGATGACAAGAGTATATAGGGCTGAAAAATATTAAAAATGAATCAATAATTAGGAAAATAGCGAAGAATTAGAAGTTGATCAAATTGCTTTTGAGACTGCTATGACAATTTTTGAAATTTCTAAGAGTTTTCCTAATGTTGAAAAAAAACTAAATTTGTCAATTTTTTCCCCTATTACTTCATTTTTTCCCCTAATTCCCTATTTCCCTCTCTCCCCATTCGTCTTACTTAAGAATGAAACAGCCCTAGCCTCAAAAAGGGGGAATTTCACAGAAATTAATTGATGTTTATTAATGTTTGTTTTATTGGTGAGGGCGATTGCGATCGCCATTAAGATTATTACAAAAAATTTAATCATCTTTAAAATGACAAAAAATAAATTTTTTGCTAATAGCTAAAACCCGTTTAAACGGGTTAATATTTAGTAAGCTAAGGCAAATTTTAGCTTTAAGAGGTGAACTTTAGTTCAAAGCTAATGAATGTTTTATAATTGGCGATCGCCTCTAATAATTAAGGTTAATCATGATCAAATTTTAACCAATTAAAAATAGTTTCTGGTGTTAAAATCAAGTCAATTCCTTCTAAAACTGGTAAGGTTTGATTACCTTGAAATAAGTTAATTTTTTGCTCAGGAAATACTGTTATGATAGAACCCTCTTCTTCATTAATTAACCAACCTAATTCTGTCCCATTATTAGAGCAATGTAGTAACTTTTCTAAAACTTGAGTTACATTTTGTTCGGGGGATAAAATTTCAATACACCAATCAGGATAAGTGTCAAAACGATTAGTAATT
>CAZWLZ010000444.1:0-2592 GCA_964634505.1 uncultured bacterium
TGAAAACCGATACTACCATCTAAGGAGTAGGGTAGGCCTACGACTAAAATTTCAGCTTTTCTATCTTGAATAATCATTTTTAATTCTTCCACGTCTTTTTTAAAAGATGTGCGGTAAATGGTGGTTAATTCGGTGGCCAGTAAGCCTAAGCCATCACAACCTGCTACTCCTACTCTTTTTAAGCCTACATCTAATCCTAAAGCACAAATTTTTTTCATTTTTTTTGAGCAACTTTTGCCAAAATATCCATTGGTTTATATTTTAAAATAGTTTCATATTCTTGTTGATTTTTTACTAATAAATTACCTCCAAATCCCAGAGCATTAATGTTAATAGAATAGGCAGATTCTTGTTGACGAGGTATGATAAAAATCCATTGTTTTGTTATTAATAAATTATAAGGTTGTAGGCACTTTTTACTATTATGATTTATGTTGATTTTTTTTAGTAATTGGTTATATAAATTAAGTAAAATTTCTGCCATTTCTATGATAGATTTATTGACGTTAAAAGTATAATAGGCGATCGCCAAAATAAAGGGAAATTCAGGGATATGAGTGATAATTTCAGAGGTTTTAGAATTAATAATTAATTGAGAGATGGGGAGAATATGATTAGGGGAAATGGAGGCAAAAGGAATAAATTGTAGATGTTTATGAGGTTGAGATGCACCTGATAATTTACCACTGTTATAAAACGCAAATCCGTCTATTTCTTGAAAAACTTGAGCGATAGCCATAAAATCATCTAAATTCAAAAAATTTTCCTGTGATTCAAAATCACGAGTAATTAAAAGTAAATGATTAGGTACAACATTAAATTTATTTAAAATACAAACATGAGTTTGAGATAAATCAGAAACAAATAAATTTTGTTCGTAAGGAAGGAAGGGATTAAAAGATTTATCAGTTTTTTTTTGTGCTTTTTTTGCATTATCTTTTCTGCTTAAATTATCAACAATTCTAATAATAAAATTAACTCCTTTATCTTCGATTATCTCAAAATTAGTATCGATAGAACGTAAAGCACCTACTTTAAGAGCACGATTAGTTGAAGTAATAACTTTTTCTAAAAAATTATTTGAACTTAACTTTTGATTATTTATGATCATTTCTTTTAAAAATTACTGATAAATTATTACTAGGCATTTCAATTATTTCTATACATATTAAACCATTATTTTTAGCTACCTCTATAACATCTTGTAAATTTCTCACACCCCATTGAGAATTTTGACTACGCAAAGATTGATCAAATATTTCATTACTTAAAGCTGTATGTTTGTTATCAATTTTAAAAGCACCATATAAATATAAAATACCGTCTTTTGATAATATTTGTCTCGCACTATTCATTAAACCTAAACAACTTTGCCAAGGGGAAATATGAATCATATTAATATTAATAATTGCGGTAATTTTTGGTTCATTTTGCCATAAATATTGATATTTGTTTAACCAACTTTCTGTGGATATATCAATTAATAATGGTTGTTCAATATTATCAATATGACAATCATCTAACCAAGCAGAAATACTGTTTAAAGAAGCAATATTTACATCAGATGGTATCCATTTGCGAGGAGAAAAATGAGGGGCAAAAAAGATACTATGTTCTCCTGTACCACTAGCAATTTCTAAGATACTACCATCATTGGGTAATACTTTTTGTAAAACTTCTAAAATGGATTGACGATTTTTTTGAGTAGCAGGGGCATATTGTTTCAATTTTGGTAATATTTTATTCATTAAAGTGTTATGATTGCTGGGCTTAATTAAATAGTATTTTCAAAAAACAAACATTATTCATTTAATGGAGACAGAAAATTCTCGCTTACCCAAAACTTTTAATATAGTAAAGTAAAGTTTTTATTTGTTATTAAGAGTAGCTAAAAATTTTTCTGCATCTAAAATTAATTGTTTGCCCCAGAGATTTTCTACTAAAAATTCTAAGTTACCATATTTATTGTCTAAGGCTAGGGCTTGTTGGCCCAATTTCAATCCTTCGGTGGTTTTTCCTTCCTTATATAAAGCTATGGCGATCGCCAACATAGGTTCAGGTTGATTAGCTTCTATTTTAAGAGCATTTTCCCAATTTTTTACCGCTTCGGCAATATTACCTTGTTCGTATTGTACCAAACCAATATTAGTCAGCCCTGGCCAAAACTGATTTTGTAAACTAACTGCTTTTTGATAAGCTGTAATGGCTTGGTCATAATTTAATAACTTAAAATGAGCATTACCAAGATCAAAAAATGCTTGAGGAGATTGGGAATCAAATTTTAAACCAGTTTCTATTTCCTTAATGGATGCTTCATAGTTTCCTAGTTGAAAATAAGCACTACCTAAGGAAAAAAGTATTTCTGGTTGATCAGGTGCTAATGTTTTGGCTTTTTCTAAAGATTTAACTCCTTCTTCGATCTTATCTTGTTGTATCGATAAAGTTCCCAATATAAACCAAGTTTCGTAATGACTTGGAGACAATTGACTGGCTAATTTTGCTCTTTCTAAAGCTAAATCAAATTGTTGAAAACGAATTAGTTGTATTGCTTCTTGTAACAACTTTGCACCATAAGGATCGAGTATTTCTGAA
>CAZWLZ010000445.1:0-2586 GCA_964634505.1 uncultured bacterium
GTTAACAACTACTGAATCGAGACGCACATCTTTGCTTGGATCAAAAACACCACTTATGGTAAAGTTGGTCGTAAAGGAAAAAGGAGTAAAAGATGCTGCTTGAGCAGAATCAATAATAACCAAAGACATTCCTACAGAGAAAGGAACAGTCGTACCCAAAAGTTTTATTAGTCTATTTAAGTTATTTTTCATGAATTTTCAGTTAGATTATTTATTACAATATAGGACTTACGCAAAAGAAGTAACTGTAGTAGGGGTAATTTTTAAAGCTTATTTTGTTCAAATAAAATAAGAAGTAATTAAAAATAACATTACTTCTCTATAATTAGTATGAAAGTTGGATCATTAAAAATTTTATTATTAATAGTAAAACATGAAAATAACTGAAATTCTTTACTTAGAAATACCTACATTTAATTATCAAGATGTTGTTAATTGGTTACATGAAATATGGCAACCTTTTATAGGAGAAAAAATAAGTACAAATGATGGAATTATTCTTAGATTTAATCAAGATCAAGATTTATCAATTTTTATTTGGACACTACAACGCACTACTTATTTAAAAGTTTTTAAGTGGGGTGATTTTCAGCTTAAAAATCAATCAAAATTAATTCAAAATTTACAGCAAGAAATTTATAATTATTTCCCTAATAATTACCCTGTTTTACCTTCAATAAATTTAACTAATCAATCAATTTTTGATGCTTTAGAATCTTTTTATCCTCAAACAGTAAAGTTTTTTAAAAAAATGCCTCAAGGAGAATACGATTTAAATCGAGTTTATTGGTGGGAAAAAAAATGGCGTGAAAGCATTAAAAATCCTCAGCAACCTAAACAAATAATTTTTGAAGAGTTACATAAAAAAATAGATAATATTGATTATGATTTAATTTATATTGGAGGTGCATTAGGGGCAATTCATGCAGCTTTAATGGCCAAATTGGGTTATAAGGTTTTATTAATTGAAAGATTAATTTTTGGCAGAATGAATCGTGAATGGAATATTTCTCGAACTGAATTTCAAACTTTAATTGATTTAGATTTATTTACCCAAGATGAGTTTGAAAATATTATTTCCGCTGAATATCAAGATGGATTTTGTAAGTTTTTTGATGCGAATAATCCTAAGAATTTAAAGGCCAATGTTTTACATACTCCAACTGTTTTAAATATTGCAATTGATACTACTAAATTATTAACTTTATGTGGAGAAAAATTAATAAGTTTTGGTGGAAATATTTGGGATCAAACTGAGTTTAATAATGCTATTATTTGTCAAAATTCAGTAATAGTTAATATGACAAATTTAGTTACTAATCATAATAGTAATGTTACTGGAAAATTGTTAATTGATGCTATGGGTACGGCTTCTCCTATTGCTTGGCAAATTCATGGACAACGTACTTTTGATAGTGTTTGCCCTACGGTAGGGGCAGTTGTGGAAGGTTTTGATTCTGAAGTTTGGGATAAAAAATATGGTGATGTTTTGTTTTCTCATGGTGATATTTCCAGGGGAAGACAATTAATTTGGGAGTTATTTCCAGGGGAAGGAAATGAGTTAACTATTTATCTTTTTCACTATCATCAAATACACCCTAATAATCCTGGTTCGTTATTAGAAATGTATGAAGATTTCTTTTCTATTTTACCTGAATATCGTCGCTGTAATTTGGATAATCTTACTTGGAAAAAGCCAACTTTTGGTTATATTCCCGGTCATTTTACCATAGGAAAAACAGATCGCCAAAATAGTTTGGATCGAGTTTTGGCGATCGGAGATGCGGCCTCTTTACAATCTCCTTTAATTTTTACAGGTTTTGGTTCGTTAGTACGAAATTTAGGGCGTTTAACTTCTCTTTTAGATGTGGCATTACAACATAATTTACTTAATGCTGATAATTTAGAACAAATTAAAGCCTATCAAAGTAACATCGCAGTAACTTGGTTATTTTCAAAGGGAATGATGGTGCCAACTTATCAGAATTTGCCCCCTGCAAGAATTAATGCCATGTTAAATACTTTTTTTGGATTATTAGTAGATGAACCGGAAACTGCTACTATGTTTATTAAAGATCGCACTGATTGGTTAACGTTTAATCGATTGGCATTAAAAGCAGCTTTTACTAATCCTAAATTACTATTATGGATATGGGAAATGGCTGGTATTCAAGATATATTTAAGTGGCTAATCGCTTATTTTAGCTTCACTTTAGACGCTTTTAAAAATTTACTTTTTAGTCGTTGGTTTGAAAAATGGTTGAATAATTGTCAATTGCGGTTAGAAAAATCAAGTCCTAGTTTATGGTTAAAATTATTGAGTTTTAAATATTCTTTAAAAAATTAATTGGCGTTTATTAATTGAGGCTATTGTCTGTGTGATGACATTCTTCAAGCCATGAATCATAAAGGAAATTTATAACAACGGATTAATGATACAGAAATAATGTTCTTTCAAACATTTTAATTATGGCAATCGTCAAATCATTTAGGACATATACCAGAATTTGGCGTTGCACAAATTAAAGATAAATCAAGAAAATGAAGGAATCGATTTGTATTTTAGATAGTAAATTAGCAAACGAA
>CAZWLZ010000446.1:0-2566 GCA_964634505.1 uncultured bacterium
AAGAAGAAGAATATCATCCCATTGGATTCTATTTAAAAAAAGCAAATTTGTTAACTGATGAACAAATTAATTTTATTCTTCAACAGCAAAAAATCAACCAAGAAAAAAAATTTGGTTTCATTGCTATCTCAAAAGGGTTTTTAAAAGAAACAACTTTTAACTATTTTATCGAAAATATTAAACCTATTCAAGAAAAACTTAAGTTATCTTCGTGCAGAAATACTCAAATTAATGATGAGATAACTTACATCGAAAAACCCACAGAAATTATTGAAAATATTAAACCTATTTCACAAAAATTTACATTATCTTTAACAAGAAACAAACTAAATAATGAGGAGATAACTTACATCGAAAAACCAACAAAAATTATGGAAAATATGAAAGAAACATTTATTCAAAAAGATACGATTATTACTTCTAAAAAGATCGTTATCATTCCAAGTTCAAAACCTCAATTAATTAAATGTAATGACATTTATTATAGTGCAATTTCTATTGATTATTAACTCTAATAAAGCTCATAAAATTTTAATTTTTTCTAATTTTTACTCACATAAATAAACATAAAATATAATGGATAAAGATACTCGCTTTGGTTTACTGGTAATCGGTTTACCTTTTTTAGGTTTAATTTATTGTGGGATTATTATTATTTTTATGAATGTATCTCCCATCGCCCAAAATCATCCTTTAATTAGTGGAATTGGTTTTAGTATTGTCCCTTTTTCTTTAGCTGCTTTTCTTTGGATTAAAGCCTCTTTTAAGGCTTATAAAAAAAAGTAATTTAGGCTGTTTTTTCTTAATTATTTCTAATAGTTAATTGATAAAAATTTAAGGCACTATGTCCATAATTTTTGGTTTGAATCATTTCAAGATTTGAGATGTTTAAATCAAGATTTTTTTTTGGATTATATTCTACGGCAATTTCCCCATTGTCTGCTAAAATTTGATACTCAATAATTAAATTTAAAGTTACTAAATATAAGTCACTATCATAAGGAGGATCGAAATAAATTAAATCAAATTTTTCTCCTTTTAAACTCTTCATTCTCAATCTTAAATCTCCTCTTAAAACTTTAAATTCTTGGGTTGAATTTGCTATTTTTTGCCAATTTTCTCTGATGATATTACAAGCTGTATTTGATTTTTCAATGGCGATCGCCATTTTTGCTCCACGACATAAAGCTTCTGCACCCATTAAACCATTACCAGCACACAAATCTAACCATTTAGAATCAATAATTTTATCCTGCCAAATATTAAATAAAGCCTCTCTAACCTTAGAAGTAGTAGGGCGAGTTTCATTACCAGAAAGAGTTTTTAAAACTCTATTACCATAAATTCTCATATAAAAAAATTGTCTAAATAAAAAAATTAATCAAAATTAACTTAAAATTTGGGCAGCAAATAATTGAGCATTATTAAGCAAATTATGACTTGAATACCATTGATAAGCATTATCAGCTAATAATTGTAAATTTTGAGAAGTCATTTGATTTAACGAAGATTCTCCCACCAGATAATGCTGATTAAGAAAAATGCCATCTGCCTCAGAAGGATTATATTTACTTAAAATAGTGACTAAACCATGGGCGCAAAAAGCAGCAAAAACAGTAGATTTACCCAAACAACCTTGATACCAACTATAATCTAAAAATCCAACTTGAGAAGACAACATAATTTCACTCACCACCTCAGATGGTTGTTTATCCATTTGAATTAAACGTATTCCCTGCAAATCTTTTTGCTTTATTTTGATTTTTTGCCCTATATCATAAATTTCTTTAATTCCTAGTCTCTGACAACTTAAGACTACATCAGGTAAATATTTACTGTAAATCCTCGAACGATTATGAGTAGTCCCAAAAATCACCATTTGTGCTTTACGTTCACTTAATGATGTAATATGATTAGGTTCACCAATAGTTGAAAAATTAGGTATAGAAATGACTGGTTTGTTTAGCCATTGTGACAAAGTAGATTGAATTTTTCCATTATTAGTAATACATACATCAGCCAATTTTGCCAATTGATAAGACAATAAAGTTTGTATCGGATTTAATATACTAAAACTATTCCATTTTAAAATAGGTAATTCATGAAACATAACTATTAATTTTATTTGATAAGTTTCTTTCGCTAACTCTAAAGCCTTAATTAACCAAAAAGGGGCAGCAAATTTACTTTTAAGATAAGGATAATTACTATATTGTAAAATAATAGTATCAATATCTTGAGGTAAAATAGACATCAAAGCATCGGGATTATGATTCGGTAATTGATACACAACACAATCATTTAATTCCCTGATTTTGCCTTGAGTTTCAAAGACTAAAAAATCAGTTGACATATCAAAATTTTGACGTAATTTTTCAGCTAAATTAACGGCATAATCTCCTACTCCATCATTAAATAAAGGTAATCTAGGTACTATTTGTAAAATTTTTTTAGTCATTATTTTTCATTAAAAATCTAAGATAATCATAAATTATTTTCTCTAGGTTGAAAAAAACTATTTGTTAAAGTAAGAAGGTTTTAGGTATTAGGGGTTAGGTGTTAGGTT
>CAZWLZ010000447.1:0-2565 GCA_964634505.1 uncultured bacterium
CCCTACTACCCCAAAGTAGTGCGCTACCAAGCTGCGCTACGCCCCGTTAATTCACGATTTACTATTATATCATAAATTTAATTATTTGTCAATTTAAAAACAAGTTAAATTTTGAGTAGCTTTAATTAAAAAGGGAATAACAGAAGCTTCCCAGTATCCTTCACCCCGACGATTTTGATGAATAATTAAAGTAAGACTGTAATGATCATAATAGCCTTGTGCCTGTAATAAAATTAAATCGCTTTCAACTTCACAATTAATAGTTTCTTCCTCCATCAAATGTTGAGACATTTCGATCATAGTTTCATTTAATTGTATTAATAAACGCTGAAAATCATTTAATTCTTCCTTTGTTAACTCGAACGCCCAAAAATCGCTGCCTAATAAGGCTTTATAAACAATGGCATCAGGATTCCAACCGATACGCCAACCAGGGCCACTTTTTAAAATAGATTTGTCACTCATTAAAGAAAACCGATCCGATTAAAACTGATTACTGATAAAATTAAGTATTAAAATAATAATAAAGTTTTGTAAATTGTTCTTAAAGATATTTTTATTACTAAAAAAATTATGCTAACTGATACTGATACAATTCGTTATTATCAAAAAATTACAGATGCCTTAGTCGAGTTATGGCAAAGAGGGAGTCGTTATGATGAACTTAGAATCTATATGGATGGTTATATAGCTTGTTTGCGTCATACGAATAGTTTAGAGGCTTATTACATTCATCGTTTAGAAGAAGAGTTATACCGTTTTGTGCGAGACTCTTCCAATTTTGACTTGGCTATGCCTCAAACTCAATTAGAGAAAGATTATTATTACTAAAACATTAATAATTGATCAATTTCAACGTATTAAAAAGATTTTGCATTATAACTTTTAGGTGTTGCTTTATTCCGTAATGCCTAAAAACTTTTGTAAAATTCCTTTCGTATTTTGGCGATCGCCAAAGAAAGATTGATAAGTAAAATAGGCTATAACTAAATATGATTTGTTTAAAAATGCTAACCAAGAGAGTTAAAATTGATAAGATGATTAACAAATCTTAAAAATTAATAAAAATTATGACGAAAGCAGATGTTTTAACGAAGGAAACAATAGAAATGGATACTCCTAAATTAGGAATTCCTGTCACAATTATTACAGGCTTTTTAGGTAGTGGTAAAACGACTTTACTCAATTACATTTTATCGAATCAAATAGGCTTAAAAATTGCCGTTTTAGTCAATGAATTTGGAGAAATTGGTATTGATAACGATCTGATTATTTCTACCGATGAAACCATGGTAGAGTTAAGTAATGGTTGTGTTTGTTGTACTATCAATAATGATTTAGTTGAAGCTGTTTATCAAGTTTTAGAAAAGCAAGAAAAAATTGATTATTTAGTAGTAGAAACTACTGGTTTAGCTGATCCTTTGCCCGTTGCTTTAACCTTTTTAGGTACAGAATTAAGAGACATGACTCGTCTTGATTCGATTATAACTCTCGTAGATGCCTCTAATTATAGTCTTGATTTATTTAATAGTGAAGCTGCCTATAATCAAATTGCTTATGCTGACATGATTTTATTGAATAAAACTGATTTAGTTGATGAAGCGGATGTTGATTTATTAGAAGTTAAAATTAGGGATGTGAAAGCTGATGCTAGGATTCTGCATACAAAAAAAGCACAAGTCTCTTTACCTTTAATTTTGAGTGTAGGCTTATTTGAATCAGATAAGTACTATAATCCTTCTGAATCTAAAAAGCATAATCATGATCACGATCACCATCACCACGATCATGATCATGACTGTGATAGTACTTGCAATAATCCTGATCACCATCACGATCATTCTAATCATTTAGAAAATGATGGTTTTACATCGATCTCTTTTGTAAGTGATAAACCTTTTAATATTCGTAAGTTTCAACATTTTTTAGATAATCAATTAAGTGCCAATGTCTTTCGTGCTAAAGGTATTTTATGGTTTACAGAAAGTCCAGATCGTCATATTTTTCATTTAAGTGGAAAACGTTTTAGTATTGAGGATGATTTTTGGAAAAAAGGAGCGAAAAAAGAAAATAAGTTAGTTTTTATTGGCCAAAATTTAGATCAAGATACTATTCTTAAACAAGTTCAAAATTGTTTGGCTTAATCTTTGCGTATTTGTCTAACTTTCAATTTGTGGGGTGTGCATCGCCCTACTTTTTTTAGTAATTTATTAGCAATATGCCCATTCCACATTTACACTTTTCCCAAGAAATTTAATTGATAAGTTGCAATGATAAAACATTAAAATAGAGAAAAAATATGATAAAGGAAAATAATCTATGACAACGATCGCCGATGACATATGGCAATTGTTAGCAGAGTTAGCAGCTAGACAATCGGAATTAACTGCGGCTCAAAAAGAGACTGACTTACTACTCAAAGAAGTTAGTCAGGCACAAAAAGAAACCGATCGCCAACTCAAAGAATTAGGCAAACAGACTGATCGCCAACTCAAAGAATTAGGTAAACAAATCGGCGGACTTGGCTCAAAATTTGGTAGCTTTACCGAAGGACTTGCTCTTCCT
>CAZWLZ010000448.1:0-2550 GCA_964634505.1 uncultured bacterium
GGCACGTTTTCGTAAATCTTGACTATATGCGATGGCTATTGTCATGATTATAAGGTAAGTTTGCTCTAGCATAATATAATTTGTAAAGACATTGGCGCGAAGCGCTATATAAAAAAAAGAAACCGAAAGTTATTGACGATCGCCAATAACTTCCATAATTATAAATTTGCTGATTATAAAGAAGAAGTAATTGACTTAATAATGAGAGTAACTACAGTTAGTGTTGAAACCATGAGGATTGTTAACTTAATGACAAATTGAAAAATTGTAAGATTGATTCATTACGGGCTGGATGGCTGTGCTACAATTTTCTCAAATATTACAGTCATAAGGTATTATTTAAAGTTGATGAGCAATATAAAAAATTTTTATATATTTTTAAAGAATGGAAATTAGATTTAGAGAATTTGATCCTTTTGATTTATGGATATGGGTAGAGTTTGAAAATACTCCTTCAGATTTAGAAAAAAAATATTTAGAAGAAGTTTTTAATTCTTGGTTTTACTTGGGTAAATTAGGCGGTTTTAATGCCGAAAATTTACAAGTCCAAGATACAGGAATTGACATTAGTTATATGGATTATGACTTAGATAGGGCTGAAAATTCTTTAATGTCTCCTATGCACAATATGAGTAATTTTGAGTATTTGGAATCTTGGGGTAGATGTTGGTTTGATTTAGGTACGAGTGATTTAATTGCTATTGATATTTTAATTAATACTTTAAGACAATTAAGTTTAGAATTTGTCACCATTAAACAGTTAATTATTGGGGGTGAAAATGAAGACTGGAAAATAGACGAAAAAAACGAAGAAAAATTTGATTAACTTTTTGATGCCCGAAGTTGTCCACAAGCTGCATCAGCTTCTAAACCACGAGAATAACGCACACTGACAGCAATGTTTTTTTGTTTGAGAATATCACTAAATTGGTTAATTCTTCGGTCATCTGGACGTTGATAATCAGCTTCTGTAATGGGATTATAGGGAATTAAATTGACATGAGTTTGAAATCCTTTTAAATGTTGTGCTAATTCTAGGGCGTTTTCTGGTAAGTCATTTACTCCTGCTAATAAAATATATTCAAAAGTTACTCTTCTGCCCGTAATTTTGACATATTCTCGACATTCTGCTAAAAGATCATCTAGGGGATAATTATTGGCACTGGGAATTAATTGTTCTCGTATTTTTTGATTAGACGCATGAAGACTTACGGCAAAAGTTATTTGTAATTGATGTTTGGCTAATTCGGTAATTTTATGACGCAATCCTACTGTTGAAATGGTAATCGCCCTTTGCCCAATACCAATATCTTTATTGATACTATGAACAGCTTTGATTACTTCTTTAAGATTCAATAAAGGTTCACCCATACCCATAAAAACAACGTTACTAACTCTTCTTTGCCAATCTTCTTGAACAGTTAAAATTTGATCAACTATTTCATGGGCTTTGAGACTACGAGTAAATCCGCCTTTCCCTGTAGCACAAAAGTCACATTTCATAACACAACCTACTTGAGAAGAAACACAAACCGTTAACCTTTTTGTGGTGGGAATACCAACTGTTTCAATGATTAAATCATCATCTAATTTTAAAAGATATTTTCTCGTTTGATCATTGGCGATCATTTTTAAATGAATTTGCGATCGCCCGATAGGATAATCAGCTAATTTTTCTCGCCATAATTTAGGAAATACCGATATATCCATTAAGGAATGAGCGCCTTTTTCATATAACCATTGATGCAATTGTTTACCTCGATAAGATGGTTGTCCTTGTTGTTTAACCCATTCGGTTAATTCTGCTTCGGATTTAGTCAGTAAAATTTCTTGACTCATAATTGATATTGATTAAATGTAATTGTTAATTATTGATTGCTGTTTGTTTTTCTTTTCTGGAAACAGAATAAAAAGGTTGATGAAAACTAATTAAATTAGCTAGAGTTTTTTTCAATTGAGTACGAGAAACGATGGCATCAACAAAACCATGTTTTAATAAATATTCAGAAGTTTGAAAATCATCAGGTAACTTTTCTCTTAAAGTTTGTTCAATAACTCTTCTTCCTGCAAAGGCAATCATTGCTTTAGGTTCAGCGATAATTATGTCTCCTAGCATGGCAAAACTCGCCGTAACGCCTCCAGTAGTTGGATGACTTAAAACGGGAATATAAAGTAATTTTGCTTCTTTATGGCGATGTAATGCCCCCGAAATTTTAGCCATTTGCATTAAACTTAACATTCCTTCCTGCATTCTTGCACCCCCAGAGGCACAAACAATTACTACAGGGAAACTTTTTTCCGTAGCTTTTTCAATTAAACGAGTTAATTTTTCCCCTACCACCGAACCCATACTACCGCCCATAAAACGAAAATCCATGACCCCTAAAGCAACAGGTAAACCGTCTATTAATCCTATGCCTGTTTGCACTGCGTCAGTTAAATTCGTTTTTTGGTGTAACTCTTTGAGGCGATCGCCATAAGCCTTACGATCATAAAATTTTAAAGGGTCAGTAGGTAAAATATTTTCATCTATGGGATGCCAACTGGTAG
>CAZWLZ010000449.1:0-2519 GCA_964634505.1 uncultured bacterium
CTTCTCTATTAGCTTTAACTCGTCAAAATTTACCTAATTTAGCTGGTAGTTCTATTGATGCAGTAGCTAAAGGTGGTTATGTAGTGGCTTGTGGTTTTGCCCCTAATGAACTAGATTTAATCTTAATCGGTACTGGTAGCGAAGTTAGTTTATGTATTGAAGCGGCCGAAAAATTAAAAGCAGAAGGTAAAAAAGTGCGTGTAGTTTCGATACCTTGTCTTGAGTTATTTGAAAAACAAGATGCTGCTTATAAAGAGTCTGTATTACCTAAAGCTATTAAAAAACGTGTTTCGGTAGAAGCTGGAGTAACTGCTGGTTGGGCTAAATATGTTGGCGATGAAGGAGTAAGTATCGGTGTTGATACTTTTGGTGCGTCTGCTCCTGGAGATATAATTATGAAAGAATTTGGTTTTACGGTAGAAAATGTTGTCAGTAAAGCTAAAGAAATTTTAGGTTAAATTTAATCTGCCCAGTCTCTAATAAGGGGCTGGGTTTTTTTTTAATAATGTTGTCTTTATTTAAAAAAGATTTTTGTGTAAAATATTAATAGATAGGATATTTGATCGCTTAATTGATATGATAATTTAGGTATCTCATTAAGTAAAAAAATTATGGAAATAACAACGATAACTACGGAACAGTTACAAAATTTAATTCGTAATACAGTAGATGAAGTTCTTGATGAATATTTCGGCGATCTTGATGAGGAAAAAAAAATTAAGGACTCTTTCAAAGAAAATTTATTAGAAATACGACGCAAACGACTAGAAGGAAGATCTACTATTCCAGCATCGGAAGTTTATAAAAAATATGGCATAGAACAATAAATGAGTTATTCTATAAGTTTTGAGCCAGATTCCATCAATGATTTGGACAATTTACCTGAATTTCTCAGAGCTAGAATTCTTAATAAAATTTCATGGTTAGGTATTAACTTTGAGCAAAATACTTCTTTATCCTTAACGGCACAATGGTCTGGATTTTATAAATTAAGAGTTGGAGATTATCGAATTATTTATGAATTTGAGCGAGAAAATAAGTTAATTATCATTATTAAAATTGATCATCGTAGTGAAATTTATTAGATTTACTTGGCGATCGCCTTTTAAAAAAGACAAGCTAGAAACCTTCTATTATTTAGTGATTGCAGATATTAAGGAGTTTACACAGCAAATGCCAACTATCAAAGAAAAATTTACTGTAATTATCCAAAAAGAAGATGATGGTTATGTTTCCCTTTATCCAGAATTAGATATTGCTAGTCAAGGAGATACTATTGAACAAGCAATAGATAATTTAAAAGAAGCAATTGAATTATTTTTTGAGTGTGCTTCTCCATCAGAAATAAAAACTCGTCTCAAAGGGGAACTTTTTATTACTAGCTTGGAGGTTTCTGTTGGGTAAATTAAGAGTATTTTTTTTATATTTAAGAAATATTCTCAGCCAAACAAATCTGTAAAATTAAGGAAAAACAGGCTAAATTTTTTACAGAAAAGACAGGCTAGAAGCCTATTCCACAAAAGTTTTTCTCACTCTAATTTAATTTTGAATTTTAATTAAAACAAAAGGTTGCACTATTATTGTTTCAAATTTTTGGCTAGGATTACCATTCCAATTACTTAATTGTTTTTCTGTTGGTTTTTGAATTAATTGTTCACTAATCCAATTTTGTACTTTATTGGTCTCATTTTTGGCGATCGCCATTGCCACTTCAATTAAATCTAAATGAGTATCAACAACAATAATAACATCCCTTTGAGCATGAGGTTTTAACTCTTGCCAATCAATTTCTGATAATTGCTCTTCTAATTGGGTTTTTAAATCTGACATGATCTAACTAATTTTTAACTTCTAAACGTTTAAACATAGTATTTCTACCTTGATTTGCTAAAGAGTCATCTAAAGCAGTCAAATTAATTTCCTTTTGATATTTATTTTCTAAGGCTTTGATGATTAACCAATCCGCAATAAAAGGATTTTTTGGTAATAAAGGGCCATGGGCATAAGTGGCGATCGCCTTTTTATAAAAAGCTCCTTCAAAACCATCTTCTCCATTATTGCCATTACCAACAATGATTTTACCCAAAGGAGACACATTGCCTAAATAAGTTCGGCCACCATGATTTTCAAAACCAATAACCAGAGGGGGAGAAGATAGCATTTTGGTTAAATCTTCAGCTAAATCGGGAGCGATAACTTCAAATACTACATTACCAATACAACGGTTTTGGCGATCGCCTGGGTGTTTACTCACTAAATCAAGAATACCCAAACCCTCAATTCTTTGCCCAAAAGCTGGTTCATAGTAGTGGCCAAGTAATTGAGGCGAACCACAAGTAAAAACTCCGGGAGTATTTTGTTCAATTTTAGACTTAATTGCCTGAGCTTTTTCTCCTTTCAAATCTCGCATCACAATTTCCTGCTGTCGATCTTGAGCGCCACCACCGACAATTAAATCAACTTCATAAAAATCAGAATTAGTAGTTTCTTGAGCTAATGGAACAATAGAAACGCCGATA
>CAZWLZ010000450.1:0-2513 GCA_964634505.1 uncultured bacterium
TAGTAAGAAGATTTATCTATTACCTATTACCCCAAGACTCCAACACTCTATTACACATTACTATTTATTTCTTTTGCGTAACATCAGTTAAAATTAAGAGCTTTTCCTCTTATTTCTGTGTTCAATTTTCCCTGATTAAGGACTATTTGTCTATTAACAATGGTATAAATTGGTCAACTTCTTAAATTTTAACCTTCAAAAGGACTCCAAAAAACCAACATTACTTAAATTGCGATGACGTGGATGTGTTTGATGGTAAGTTGTTTAAACCAACCAACCTTTTTATTTTTGTCGATCTGGTTTTGTTCGGATTTAGAAATGTGATCGGGTTTATAGAACCCATTTGAGATCTATTTTAAGAAAAGAGATCGCCATAAAAATCATCACAAAACATTTAATCATCTTTAAAATTACAAAAAATAAATTTTTTGCTAATAGCTAAAACCCGTTAAAACGGGTTAAGATTCAGTCAGCTAAGGCAAACTTTAGCTTTCAGCGGAGAAATTTATTTCAAGGTTTTAATGCCAGATAATAATTTACAAAAGATACGAAATGGGTTCTATAAGGTGTTCAATACATCTTGTTTAGTAAGGTAGTATGAATGAAAATTGCGGCATCCATGTATCTCGTAACTTTTATTACTCGTATTAGGTTACATTCCTACGGGCTACCTTGCTTACCCGCTAATCTTACAAGCTAACGAGAAATTCCTAAAGCAGTACAAGTATCTTCAGGACTTAAATTTGAATCCTCTAAGTAGTGGATAATTTGCGGAAGATACTGTTCGACCAACCCTGTAATTGCAGAAGCCGCATTATCAGAAAATTGTTTTGAAAGATTGTCGATGTTTACTATAAGCTCTTCTATAGATACATTATTATCAAGATTTTCTTTAACTTCCGAAACGGTCATTATACAAAGGTCAACGGTCATTCCTGGTGGCGGAGTAGCTTCCGCTACACCCGGTATAAACATTACGAGAGTAAGTAAAAGCAGGCATTTATTTTTCATAGAAGTCTAAGTGAATTAAATTAGAGGAATTTTAAAACGCTTTTGCAAAAAATACAAGACTAAATGCAAATCTTTTGTACGATAAGCACTAACTGCGAGACGGAAATTGAGATCGGATGGCGATCGCCTGTAGTTTGGGTTGAGGCATGAAACCCAACATCACTTAAATTGCGTGAGTTGGATTTGTTGGGTTGCACGTTGTTTAACCCAACCTACTTTTTTATTTTTGGCTAAATATCTATTTAATTTTTAGTTACAATCTGACGTTATGCTGCTAAAAGAGGTTAGGTTTCTTAAGAAGATTTACCTATTACCCATTACCTAACCCCCAAATACCCCAATACCCTAACACCCCAACACCCTAACCACCATTAAAATTAAGGGCTTTCCCTCTTATTTCTGTGTTCAATTTTCCTTGATTCAAGACTATTTGCCCATTAACAATGGTATAAATTGGCCAACCAGTTAAATTCCAACCTTCAAAAGGACTCCAACCACATTTTGTACTTAAATTTGCTCGTAAAACGGGTTTATAATTTTCTAAATCAACTAAAACTAAATCAGCATCATAACCTACTTTAATTAATCCTTTATTTTGAATACCATAAGCCTTAGCAGGTGCTGTTGACATCCAATTTATAACTTGGGCGACTGTACAACGTCCTTTTTTTGCCTCTGTTAACATCAAGGGTAATGAAGTTTCTACTCCCGGCATTCCTGATGGACTGTGAGGATAGGGTTTTGCTTTTTCTTCTAGGGTATGAGGAGCATGATCTGTGGCTATCATCTCAATTGTACCATCTAATAAGCCTTCCCATAATATTTGATTATTTTCTGGCGATCGTAAGGGGGGATTCATTTGGGCTAATGTGCCTATTTGATCATAACTATCGGTATTTAATAATAAGTGTTGAGGCGTAACTTCTGTGGTTATCCACGCTGATTTATTTTGACGCAAATATTCTGTTTCAATTCCTGTACTTAAATGCAAAATATGCAGACGACGTTTATATTTATTTGCCAATTTTACGGCCAATTTTGTGGCATTAAGAGCGGCTTGTTCATCTTGAATGATAGAATGAATGGCAGGGTCACTAATGCCTTTAAACTGCTGTTTTCGTTCCATAATACGGGCTTGATCTTCTGCGTGGACTGCAATTAATCTTGTACCTTCGGCAAAAATTGGCTCTAATTCTTTTTCTGTACTTACTAATAAAGCACCATGAGCTGTTCCCATAAATATTTTTATACCACAAACAGGATTTGCTTCTCTCAAATCTGGTAAATTTTCAGCTGTTGCTCCAATAAAAAAACCATAATTAACTAAACATTTTTCTTTAGCAAGGTTTAATTTATCATCTAATATCGCTTGAGTAGTGGTTAAAGGGATAGTATTAGGCATTTCTAAAAAGGAAGTTACTCCCCCTTTTGCACAGGCACAACTAGCAGTAAAAAGGTCTTCTTTGTGAGTTAAACCAGGATCACGAAAGTGAACTTGAGGA
>CAZWLZ010000451.1:0-2507 GCA_964634505.1 uncultured bacterium
TTTAGAAAGTCCTCGCCCCATGGATAGATTGGTATGTGGTGATGTGGGTTTTGGTAAAACGGAAGTAGCTATTAGAAGTATTTTTAAGGTAATCACCGCAGGTAATAAACAAGTAGCTTTTTTAGCACCTACTACTATTTTGTCTCAGCAACACTACCACACTTTGACAGAAAGATTCGCACCTTACCCTATTAATATTGGTTTATTAAACCGTTTTCGTAGTATATCAGAAAAAAGAGAAATTGTACAAAAATTATTGACGGGTGAAATTGACGTTATTGTAGGCACACATCAAATTTTAAGTAAGTCGATACATTTCAAAGATTTGGGTTTATTGGTAATAGATGAAGAGCAACGATTTGGGGTCAATCAAAAGGAAAAAATTAAAGCCCTGAAAACTTCTATCGATGTGCTTACTCTCAGTGCAACCCCTATTCCTCGCACCCTTTATATGTCCTTATCTGGCGTGCGTGAAATGAGTTTGATTACTACCCCTCCCCCTAGTCGTCGCCCGATTAAAACTCATTTATCTTCTTATAATACTGAAGTAATACGCACCGCTATCAGAAATGAATTAGATCGAGGAGGGCAAATTTTTTATGTTTTGCCTCGTATTGAGGGCATCGAAAATGTAGCAGCAGAATTAAAATTAATGATTCCTAGTTTACGAGTGGCGATCGCCCATGGACAAATGGATGAAGGACAGTTGGAGACTACCATGTTGGCTTTTAATAATGGCGAAGCAGACTTACTTTTATGTACTACAATCATTGAGTCTGGTTTGGATATTCCGAGAGTGAATACGATCATTATTGAAGATGCTCAACGCTTCGGTTTAGCCCAGTTATATCAGTTACGAGGCCGAGTAGGACGTTCTGGAATTCAAGCCCATGCTTGGTTACTATACCCTAGCCAAAAAACCCTCTCAGATACTGCTAAAAAGCGTTTAAGGGCATTGCAAGAGTTTTCACAACTAGGTTCGGGTTATTATTTAGCAATGCGTGATATGGAGATTAGAGGGGTAGGTAGCTTACTTGGGGCGCAACAATCTGGCCAAGTGGAGGCGATCGGTTTTGATTTGTATTCATCTATGTTACAAGAAGCTATTAATGAAGTACAAGGACAAGAAATACCTACCGTAGAAGATACTCAAATTGAATTACAATTGACTGCTTTTATTCCTGCTACTTATATCGATGATGTGGAGCAAAAAATGAAGGCTTATCGGGCGATCGCCACAGCTAATTCAGGGAGAGAATTGAAGCAAATTGAAGCAGAATGGACGGATAGATATGGAAAAATACCAGAGGCTGCCCAACAATTATTAAAAGTAGGACAATTAAAACAACTAGCGAAATCGGCGGGATTTTCTAAAATAAAATCAGAAAAGAAACAGCATATCATCTTAGAGACACCAATGCAAGAACCAGCATGGAAATTATTATTAGAAAAGTTACCAAGTCATTTAAGAAATCGTTTTGTTTATAGTCCTAAAAAGGTTACAGTGAGGGGATTAGGGGCTGTTAATTCTAAACAACAATTAGATAGTTTAATTGAATGGTTGAGTTATTTTCAGTAAAAAATTAACCAAGATAGGAATATTAAATTTTAAATAAACCCTAAAGCCTCTACTACGAAAAATTTTTATCTTAATTTAACGATTTTGAATATATTTAATTATAAAAGTCAGTCCAAATAAAGTTGAGGTAACTAATACAATTGTTGCCCCCGAAGGTAGATTAAAATAATAACTAAGATACATTCCACTAACACTTGAAAAGATGCCAATTATTACGCCAATTAACATTACTAAATGTAGGCGATTTACTAATAAATAAGCAGTAGCAGCAGGGGTTATTAATAGGGATAAAACTAAGATAACGCCAACGGCTTTTAGACTAGCAATAATGGTTAATCCGATTAAAATCATTAAGCCCATATCTAGCCATTTTACAGGCAATCCAACGGCTTCTGCCCCTAGTTTATCGAAGGTATAAAATAGTAATTCTTTGTAGAAAAAAAATACTATTAATAAAATAAAAATTGCGATGATAATTGTGTCTCTAACCTCATCAAAATTTACTCCCAAAATGTTCCCAAACAGGAAGTGATTTAAGTCGATTTTATTCTCTTTTTGTACAGCCGTAATTAAGGTTATTCCTAAGGCAAAAAAAGCTGAAAAAACGATGCCCATAGCAGCATCCTCTTTCAATTTTGAGTTATTTCTAATAATATTAATTAATACTGTGCTGAATAAACCAGAAATGAACGCACCAATAAAAATATTGATATTTAAAATAAAGGCGATCGCCAATCCAGGCAGGACAGAATGACTAATGGCATCTCCCAATAAAGCAAGACGTTGTACCATTAAATAAGTGCCAACTACGGCACAAATAATGCCAGTGACAATAGCTACAATTAATGAGCGTTGCATGAAAGCATATTGTAAAGGATCGAGTAAATAATCGATAAATAATAGTTGATAATTGATAATTACGCCTCCC
>CAZWLZ010000452.1:0-2503 GCA_964634505.1 uncultured bacterium
TGTCATAACAGTCTTAAAAGCAATTTGATAAACTGCTAATTCTTGGTGATTATTACTTAATTTGTGATATTTTTCAGCCATATATACTCTTCTCATCATTACCCTATCTCCCTATCACCCATTCTCCCTATAATTATTGCTTTTTCTTTAGAATGAAACAGCCCTGCCCCCTTAAAAAGGGGAAAATAAACTTTAAGGTAGTGTCCTAAACTGAAAACGTAGTGCTATATTGGTAAGGTAACATCAAAGAAGAACCATAGCTGATAAACACTGTGTTAACTCATGGCACTAGTTGATTTTTTTCGCAACATGAAAAGCAGAACAATAGCATAAATTTAAGGATTGACCACAATATTTTGCTAATACTTTTCCTAACTCTGTCAATAAACCCTCTCTTTGTTCTGCACTTAGAGCAATATAGGGAGATAAAGTACTTAAAAGCTCCATATAATCTGAAATACTGTAAACCAAAGTCTGAATGACTTGTTCTTGAGTGACTTGATGGAAATAACCCGAAGCCAAAATCTCCTGCTCTAATTGTTGAAATTGTTCTTGATGAACGGCAAAGTCATTATAACGGGCATAAATAGGAATATTTGGAGCAATATTTTGATAAACTTCTTCTAAAAGTTGGTAGATTTCATAGCTCGGTTGAGGTGGTGTATTCCACAATAAAATTAGAGAGCCATTATTTTTGAGTAGATGATGGGCTTTCTTATAGGCAGTTTCAGGGGTTAACCAATGCCAAGAAGTTGCCGCTAAAATGCCATCAAAGGATGTTATTTTTTGTTGGGCTGTCGGTTGCCATTCTTCAAAGGTGAGATTTTCAAGATGTACATTGGGAAATTGAGCACAGTTTTGTTGGGCTAACTGATAGGCGGCTTGACAGGGTTCTATACCTAACAAAGAAAATCCTAACTTAGCAAAGGAAACAGTGGCAGTACCAGGTCCACAACCTAGTTCTAAAATATGATCATTACGGGATAATTGAGATAATTCAATCACTCGTTCAATCATTGCTGTGGCATAACGGGGGCGAACTCGGTGATAGCTATCGGCAACGGAGTCATACCAATTTTTACGGGTTTCCAAACTTTCTTTGCCGTAGTCTTTAACAAGATTTTTCCAATGGTTGCTCTGGGGTTGGATCATGGGGAAAGGGATTGAGTGAATAGGTAGTACGAAGAGGCGATCGTCATTCAGATAAAGTTATTGATTTGCTTGATAACATCATTCTTTTAATTGTTCGCTAGTGGCGATCGGATTTAATAAATCATGATCGATATAGTTTAAAATATCTAGATCAGAAAGTTGTATTACCATAAGATAAGAGCAATTTTTTTTTTATTTAGTTTAACTCTTTATTGACCAGTTATTCTAAATCTTGATATTACGCAACATGAATCAATAAGTAATAGCTTCATTAATAGCCTCTATTGTGCAAAATTTAGTCAAAAATAATTTCTTTTAAGCTACAGCTATTGCCTCAAATAAAATCAACAAAAAAATAATAAAATTAAAACGAACTAATCTTAAAATTAAATTAATTAATAAAAATTAATAAAACACCATTCTATGAGATAATTTTTACTAAAGAACAATTTTAAGATTTGCTTAACAAAAAGCAATGAATAAACCAATAAACGAAAAAACCTTAGCAGAACAAGCACCACCAAGTTATGAATGTCGTTCCTGTGGCTATGTTTATATACCCTCAAAAGGAGATGAACAAACTAAAATAGCCCCCGGTACATTATTTACCGAATTACCAACCGCTTGGCGTTGTCCAGTGTGTGGTGTAGGAAAAAGTGCTTTTGTAAATATTGGTGCTACCGATGCACCATCAGGCTTTGCAGAAAATTTACAATATGGTTTTGGAGTTAATAACATGACTCCTCAACAAAAAAATCTGCTAATTTTTGGTGCGTTAGCACTAGCCTTTTTATTCTTTGTAAGTCTTTATGGACTTAATTAAGTCTTTAGTTAATACTTTTTCTATCTATAATGAATTTATTGTTTAATAAACTGAAACAAATCTTAACATTATTAGTAATTTCCCTCATTTGCATCAGTTGTTCGTCAGTAGTATCCACCAGTGTTAACCCTTGGCAAAAGATAACTTTACCGACAGAATCAACTTTTGCAGATATAGCCTTTACTGATGATCTTAATCATGGTTGGTTAGTCGGCACAAAAGCAAGTTTATTTGAAACTAAAGATAGTGGCAAAACTTGGTCAGCTAATACTATTGATTTTGAAGAAGAAAAAGTTAGCTTTACTGATATTGATTTTTATAATCAAGAGGGTTGGATAACGGGTGAACCATCAGTATTACTACATACTACAGATGCAGGAAAAAATTGGTTAAGGATTCCCTTAAGTGATCAACTACCGGGTATTCCCTTAGGAATTACCGCATTAGGGGATAAAAGTGCTGAAATGATTACAAATTTAGGTGCTATTTATAAAACTGTTGATGGCGGTGCAACTTGGAAAGCCTTAG
>CAZWLZ010000453.1:0-2488 GCA_964634505.1 uncultured bacterium
GGTAAGCCCCGTGCTTACCCAGATATAACTTTTTCGTATGAAATGTAACATTCTATTAAAATGTATCAAATTATACAAAAAAAAAAAGACTGGTTATGTATTTTGAATTTAAACTAAAAACTAATATATCAGATAATTTCTCTTTAGTGTAAGAAACTAGACCTCAAAAATAGGAATTTATGACAGATAAAAAATTGCAGGACTTTGCCATCATTGCTGGAGTTACTATCTTTATATTGGTGGTAATTACGGTGGAATATTGGTTATTTAGTAGTGGTTTTATTCCCCTAGATTTCGGCGAACGTAGCGTATGGGCGAATAGGTTCTTTAAACCAGCCGCAATAATCAACTTTATTTGGTCTGTTATTTGGAGTTTAATTTGGTACATACAAGCCTTAAAAGGATTCCCCAGATACGATCATAACAAACACTTTAGTGGCTATAGATTAAAATGGATTATTTATCTACTTATCTGTCTGTTTTTAGCCTTAGTATTGTCTTATTTCTTTGGCTTTAAATCTAGTCCTAAATCTGTAGTGTGGTTTGGTCTTTTGCTACTAACTAACAGTACGTTAACTTATTGGTTAATAACCTTATTTACCACTCCTAAAATATTACGGGCTACAGTTGTTGGTGAAAGTTTTTTACCTCATTAATTAATTAAGATATGTATTTTAAAAGTAATTATTTATAAAGAAAAATAACAACAATGCCAATTTATTTTCTTGCCATCGGTGGAACAGGTGCAAAAGTGGCTGAAGCAGTAGTTCACGCTGCAGCGGCTGGACTTTTTATTAAAGATGGAAACGATGATGTTGCCCCTGATACTTTAGAAATTTTATTAGTTGATCCTGATACTGGTAACGGTAATTTACAAGCAACTACGACCACAGTCACAACCTATAACAACTGTTGGGGACTTTTCGGAGGAAATACTGGTTTTCCTTGGCTAAAAACTCAAATTACAGCCTGTAACAATTTATCTCCTTGTGAAAATTCTGCTATTCAATTAAGAAATTATTTTCAATACGATACTCAATCAGATGAAAACAAACATTTTATTGATGTTCTCTATACACAAGCAGAAAGAGATAGAGATTTAACTAAAGGTTTTGCTGGAATAGCCTCTGTTGGTGCAGCCATTATGACAGGGATCAAAAAGCGTGATGATTGGGCAACATTTTTAAACAAAATAGAGCAAGATGTAGACAACAAGAAACAAGTTAAAATATTTCTTTGCGGTTCAATTTTTGGCGGTACTGGAGCTTCTGGGTTTCCCACTCTAGGGCGAATACTTGCTGATAAATTAGATGATGCTAACTGGCGGACAAAAGTTAGATTAGCGGGGTGTTTGATGTTACCTTATTTTTCCTTTCAAGATAAGAAAGAAACCCAAATTCATGCCAAATCAAGTGAATTTGCCCTTAGAACTAAAGCCGCTTTAGAATATTATGAAGCACAAAAATTACGATTAGATACTGTTTATTTATTAGGTACACCGAATCGAGTTACAACGGGAGAATTTCAGTTAGGTGCAGAAGCTCAACGCAACGAGCCTCATTTTATCGAGTTATTAGCTACTACTGCTTTAAGAGATTTCTTATTTAATGACAAATGTAAACAAACAGGCTTATTAGGTAGAGAAAAGGCGAATATTGTTAGTTGGAATGATATTCCTGATAAGGATGAGGTTAAGCGAAAATTAGCCAGTGCCGCTATATTTTCCTTTATTTGGTTGACAACTATTGTCCCTGATATTGATCAGACTGTTGAAGATAAAAATATCAAAAAAAGTTTAAATTATGCTCTCCGATTTTTTAAAACTGTCGAGGAGTTGCAAACTGAGAAAGACAGCATTGCTACTATCAAAAAATGGTCAGAAAGCTATTTAGTTTGGTTAGGGAAAATGCAGTTTTACATTGAAGATGAACAGATTAATTTATTTAATTATCAAAATTTTCTGGGGAAAGATCCATTTTCGGATGTTCAAAAAACACGAAAATCCCCTGAAGAATATCTCAAAAAAGAACGTCCTGTTAACCTCCAAATTAACTTAGTTAATGGTTTGCCTGACGTTAATCTTAATACTGCCATATTAGATAAATTGACTAATAAAAATATTACTGAACCCAATACTAAAACTATTGGCTTTGCTAAAGCTCTTTATTCAGCGATTAACCAAAAATTGTTGTAGTTTGCCGATGCTCGTAGTAAGGGCTTAAGCCCTTATTTTTCGCAATTATTGGCAATGTCTAAATAATAGCCAAATTTAAAAAATTGACCAAATAGTAAATTTACAGGAAATAAACAAAATGATAGAACCTTTTTTACCCCAATTAAACAGAAATCAAAATCAAGTTAATATACCAAGTCATGGTGCTTGGAATTATTTCGATGGAGTTATGTTTTCCGGTGTTGCTAATAGCATGGATTTAACAGGTGTAAAAGCTGACAATGTTAGTTCTATCCCTGATATGTGGGCTAGACC
>CAZWLZ010000454.1:0-2485 GCA_964634505.1 uncultured bacterium
CAGGCAATAAAGGAGGTTCAACCGTAGCCGCCGCTATTGTTAACGCTTTATTAGTATTAGCTTTTGGACAATTGAAAACAAAAGAAATAGATCAAAAAATGTAATGCCATAACATACCATTCGGTTTAATCCAATCATTATTTTTGGCGATCGCCATTTCAACTCTCTTCCAAAGGCGATCGCACTACTGAATTATTCATCTGTAATTAGACCTCTTGCAAAAATAACCTAATAATGAATAAAATACAGGAAATAATCATAAGAATTGACCAAAACTTTATTCTGATTAATTATATTTTTGACTTTCGCAAGAGGTCTATTGTACTTTATCTCAGAGTTTTAAAGGTAGTGAAATTAAAATTATTAAACCTGCGGCTATTGTCAAACCAAATAATCAAAATTGGCGATTAATTGAGTCTGGAGAAATTGAATTAATATAATTAAGAGTTTATCTGTTAATTTTAATTAAAACTTAACCTATGCCCATTCAAAATTTATTTTTACCTGAACTTTATTTTTTAGATTTAGAAGATGGTTTGCCAGGAGGATTACTTCCACAGTGTGTAAATAAAATAACATTTAATGGTGAAATTATTACGATATTATTGCCATTTAGTCCCGATATTTTTACCTACTTGAGTCCTACTGATTTAATTAAAAATACAATCATAGAAGCTATTGATCAAGAATCTATTAATCAACAATCTATTAATATTAGTTTAAAATATGAAGATAAAATCTATAGTCAAATTTATTTATTAAAAGAAGAAAATGGTTTTAAATATCTCCCAGTTTTAACTGTTTATCCCAATTTTCGAGCTAAAAATTGGCAAGAATATTATACCTTTTATTATGACGGTGATTATGGAGACGGAACCTTTGATATAAAATTTCAAAATTGTGAGGAAACAGAAAAATTTAAAGCTCCAGATGGTACTGGATTATATCAAATTAATCGATTAAAAGAATTTCCAGAATACATTATTTGTAAGGATTTTACTTATAATATTATTGGTTTAATTATTCTTCCTCAACCTCCAGAAATTAGCTTAAATTATGATTGGCGAGTAGGGATTGATTTTGGAGAAGAATTCACAAATATATATATAAGTACCAAAAATAGCGGTGCTTATCCTTTTGACATCAATAAAAATTTACCATTAAATATCACAGAAAGCCCTATTGCCACACGTTTTCCTGCTTTACAAGAAAGTTTTATCCCGCATAAATTTTTACCATCAGATAAACCTTTGCCATTATGTAGTGTTTTAACCACAAAAAATGGAAATCCTGATCGAGAAAGAGCTATTTTTGACGGTAGAATTTATGTACCCGATCCATCAGAATTTGATCCTGATAAATATTGGATTAAATTTAATTTAACTTGGGAAAATAATAGAGATACTCATTTATTTCTTAAAAATTTAGCCTTAATTATTACAGCTAATGCTGCTAGTAATGGAATTAAAAATATTCAATATTCTCTTGGTTATCCTAATAATTTTTCGGTACAAGAAAAAAACGAAATATTAGAAGAAATGTGGCAGGAAATTTTTAAAGAATTAGAACCAAAAACAGGAATTAAACAATTATGTCCAAAAAGAAATGATCAAAAAAATTATCGTTCAAAAAATTTAGCATTAGGCTATTACTGGAAATATCAAGAAAAAGGTTATTTACTAAGAACTACTATTTTAAATATTGATAGATATTCCACAGATATTTGTATTTGGCAGAGAAATGAAATTATTTATCAATGCTCTATTCCATTAGGTCATCATAATATTTTTTCAGACATTTTAGCCATGAATAAAATTTACGCCGAAAATTTAATGAAAGAATTTTTACCAGGAAATTGGGCAAGTTCAACTGAATTATCGATTATGACCAAAATTGATATTGCGTTACGTCATAAGGCTGAAGAATGGTTAAATAAAAAACGCATTAATAAAAACGAGGATCAATATTTTCAACGGTTAATAACTTTAACCGCTTTAGGTATAGCGGGTTTATATTATTATATTGGCTTAATTTTAAAAACCCTTTATCAAGAGAATAAATATCATAGTAATGACATAACTGCTGTTTATATAGGTGGTAATTATTGTACTTTTTTACATTGGCTTTCTCCTACAGGTAGATATGATCAAAATACAGACTTTAATAAGTTATTAAGTCTTATGCTCAGTAAAGCTTCTGGATTTAAGGATACTCAAGAAAAAACTAGATTAAGTACTCGTCCAAAAGATGAAGTTGCTTGTGGTTTAGTCTTAGGAGAAAATAATTTAATTGATAGTAGTAAAAATATAGATAAAATTCCTATCTCTGGAGAAAACTATTTATTAGAATATGAAGATAATCAAACAATATTTAGAGAAAATAAAACATGGAATTCTCGATTTATTTCAGAAAAAAATAGCACTAAAGTAGGGGCATTGGTGAATTAAGGTATGATTTTCCAATCAAGAGAAGGCACTCTACTTGG
>CAZWLZ010000455.1:0-2469 GCA_964634505.1 uncultured bacterium
TGATAGTTTAAACATTGCTAAAGAGCAAAATATAGCCGATTTAGACATGATAGAAGTAGCAGAATATTGTGGTTTAGATGCTTATTCTACCTTCAAATTAGTTAAATGTTTACAAACAGAATTAGAGGGAAATTTAGAGTTAAAAAAGGTTTTTGATTTAGAATTAAAATTAGAACCAATATTAGCATTAATGGAAATTAATGGCGTAAAAATTGACAAAGAATATTTAGCAACATTAGCTTTAGAAATAGACAAAAATTTGATCGAAATTGAAGCTAAAACTTACGAATTAGCAGGAGAAAAATTTAATTTAGCCTCTCCCAAACAGTTAAGCGAATTATTCTTTGAAAAGTTAAATTTAGATCGTAAAAAATCACGCAAAATAAAAACAGGTTACTCTACAAATCATGCTGTTTTAGAAAAATTACAAGGTGATCATCCTGTCATTGATCAAATATTATTGTATCGAACTTTAGCCAAATTAAAATCAACTTATGTGGATTCTTTACCATTATTAATAGACAAAAAAAGTCAACGTTTACATACTAGCTATAATCAAACTGTAACAGTAACTGGAAGGCTATCATCATCTAATCCAAATTTACAAAATATTCCGATCAAAACAGATTTTTCTCGTCAAATTCGTAAGGCTTTTATTCCTAAGAAAAATTGCTTATTTTTATCAGCAGACTATTCACAAATAGAGTTAAGAATTTTAGCTCATTTAAGTCAAGAAAAAATTTTATTAGAGGCTTATCATAATAATAAAGATATTCATTTTGTGACAGCTAAATTATTATTTGAAAAAGAAAATATTACTTCTTTTGAAAGAAATTTAGGTAAAACCATTAACTTTGGTATTCTTTACGGGATGGGTGCTCAAAAATTTGCTCGTGAAACTAAAGTAACTGTCTCTGAAGCTAAACATTTTATTAGTAAATATCATCAAGAATATGCCCAAGTTTTTCGTTATTTAGAAACTACTAAAAAATTAGCAATTACTAATAATTTTGTTACTACAATTTTAGGCAGAAGAAGATATTTTAATTTTGAAAGTAGAGAGTTAAAAGAATTAAGAAATACTGATTATAATTTGATTAATTTAAAACAGTTGAAATTAACAAATAATGATGCCCAATTGTTAAGAGGTGCGGCTAATGCACCCATTCAAGGATCAAGTGCTGATATTATTAAGTTAGCTATGATTAAAATTGCCCAACTTTTAGAAAATTATGAGGCAAAATTATTATTACAAGTACATGATGAGTTAGTTTTTGAAATACCTCTTAATGAATTAGATGAGTTGCAGGTAAAAATTAAGGATATTATGGAAAATGTGGTTAGTTTAACTATTCCTTTAAAAGTTGATATTAATATCGGTGAAAATTGGATGGAAGCTAAATAAAAAGGTATTTGGTGTTAGGTATTTGGTGTTAGGTTTTAAGAAGTTTTTTGAGATATATTTTGAAAACTTGATGAAACAGATGAAACAAGTGTTAAAGTTGATTTTAATACTTCTCTACAATACTTACTAGATATGATTTCAGGTAATATACCAAATAGATTCTCTCCATACTTAGAGGCGATCGCCAATTCTCCTAATAACTGCCATACTTCAGCTGCTGTTGATGCCATAAATTCATCCTTAATTTTTTACTTTTATTCTATTCTACTTTCTCTTTAGATTGATGGCGATCGCCAAATATACCAAAAATTCATAAAAAATCATTGTGGGATAAACTTCCAGCCTGTCAGCTCTTCCTTCTTATAATTATTGGTTTTCCTACTAAAATATCCTTATCAACAATAATTCTTTCTTGCCAATTCATATTGCTTTCTTTTTTTTACTAACTCTTTATTCTAAAGTAAATCAAGCTTTATTTTCGATTTATTAGGCTAAAATTAAGATCAAATTAGATTAACAAAACGAGGTAATTATGGCTACACAAAGATGGACAGATGAAATGTTAGATAAATTAGCTGATAGTATCGAAAGCAACAAGGCGACTACAGATGCTCTATTACAAATTGCTATTTTACATCAACGTAAAATGGATAATATAGAAAAAAACATAGAGTTACATCAACAGGAAATGGAGTTAACCAAGCAACGACAAGCAGAAAACGATGCTAGATTCAATGTCTTATTAGAAGAAATACGTTATTTAATACGTCATAGAGATAATTAATTTATATAACCGATCGCCAAATAACTTCAAAAATCGCCAAATAACTTCAAAAATCGCCAAATAACCCCACCATATCGCCAAATAACCTCATCATATCGCCAAATAACTTCAAAAATCGCCAACAATACAAAAATCTATAAAAAACCATTGTGGAAAAAGTTTTCCTATTGATAACAGGCAAGATGCCTTTTCTTCTTGTTCCCCCTTTTTAAGGGGGTTAGGGGGATCAAACCCTTTTTAAGGGGGTTAGGGGGATTAAATCCCTTTTAAGGGGGTTAGG